>NZ_DBHIEQ010000024.1:0-40895 GCF_057250505.1 Lachnoanaerobaculum sp.
AAATAGGACATTTTCGTTTGGGGTATATTAGGACTTTATCATATACGGCTTATAAGTGTGCGTTTTTCATATATATTAGGAATTGACAATTTCTGAGAATATGAGATAATACAACCGGAAGGTAATCGTATAGGAGGTATACAGCCCTATGGGGAAAAGGCCGGTGCAACTCCGACTTACTTTCCTATAAAAAATGGAAGTTTAGAGACACTTAATATAGGTGTCTTTTTTGCTATGTAAAGTTTTAATTATTTAGAATCATGTACAATCAATATGGTAGAGCTGTATAGCTTTCTTACTGTAGTAATATATTTTTATTAAATGTAATCAAAGCAAAGAACGAGCTGAAGGTTAAGAAAGCATTGTTTGAAAGTCTATGAATAGATGATATAATGGATGTAAATGTCAGAATTAATTTAAGTTGTTGATAAATTTTAGGTATATGTCCGTCAAAGCAAGAAATTGATTGGATGAGCTGTGTTATGAGTTTGAAAGAAGAATTTATGAAAATAACCACATATGAGGAGTGGGACAGGCGAAGAGATGAATTTAGATGGCTTGATGCAGGTGATATAGAGATAAGAAAGCATTTGAATGAATTATATCCAAGGCTACATCATAGTATATATGATAGTAAAGGAATTCTTACAGAAGTATACCCTAAGCCTAAAGAGGGAGAAGACCCGAAAAAAAGGAGATGGAGGTAGGTTATATACCTGATCGTGAGCTTTGTAAATAAAGGATGATTTTAATAAAGAAATGAAGGTTAAATGGCTTGGTAAAACAGATTATTTGGTATTAACATATAATAAGATTTATGAGGTAGTATCTAGTATCTATAGAACGTGGTTGGTATAGAATCATAGATGACTCAGGTGACGATTATTTGTATCATCCTGATATGTTTGAAATTGTTGAGAAATAATATGATGGTAAAGTAATTCTTATGGAGATTTGTATATCATAATGAAAACTTTTTTACTTAAAAATGATAAAAACAGGATTTATTTTAAGAATCATGAGAGAATTTCGGCGGAAGAGGAACTGAAAAAATTACAAAGTATTTTAAAAGAGAAAAATATTACTATCGGAAGAAAGCATGAAACACCATTGGATGACTTGTATGATTGCGAAATAGATGGGAAACCTTTTACTATTGTAAGAACTGAAGAGGAGACTTTTTTATATGCAGAATGTATGGGGTACTATTGAGAAGCTGTTAAAGATAATTGAGTAAAGGAGGAGAATATGGCCGATAACATAAGTATTGATGGAATAGCCTATATTGTGGGAAGAATAGTAGAAAGAGCGAGAGAAGCAGTCAAAGAATCAAAAGATGATAAAAAAGACAGTTTTAAGGACGGAAGAGCATTGGCATACTATGAAGTATTGGATATTTTAAGGACAGAACTTAGTGTCAGAGAAATAAGTTTAGAGGAAATTGGGTTGGACTTTGATTTAGAGAAAGAATTACTATAATGGTATTGAGTAAAAATATCATATAAAAATTTATAGAGGTAAGTATTATGAGTTTGAAAGAAGAATTTATGAAAATAATCACATATGAAGAGTGGGATAAAAGAAGGTATGAATTTAAAGGGCTTGACGCAGGAGATATGGAAGTAAGAAAGCACCTGAATGAGCTGTATCCAACAGCAGATATCAGTGGGTATGAGAAAGGGATAGTAAAGGATTATTTCTACAAAATAGATGAAATAACCGGTAAGAGAGTGAAGACATTTTAGGAAAATAAATTTAGTATATAAAATGGATTTGAACCGTTAATTGATTCAAATCCATTTTATATTTAAGTATTAATTCTTCTATCAAGGCAGTACGGTTGTTTCTATTGTGAGAATTTAAAGCACAAACTTCATGCATCTCATAAAGTAAAATAGATTTTCATAACCTTATTCCAAAATGTTTTGCCAGATTAGGGACTTTAGCGTTTCCTGACGAATTTTTTGTTGAAAGCCCTGTGCCAATCTCACTTTCTTTGGTGATTATAGTAGTATTTAAAGCGATTGCAACCGCGATTAGCCATAGATCGGAAATATTCTTATTTGACCAATCTCTGAGCGTAGCATCTTGGTAAAAGCAACAACTTTTGACATAACTAAGAACTTTGCCATAGTTTGCCATAGGTAATTGCGAAACTCGCTGAGATTGTTAGTAATCATTATTGTATACAAGGATAAATTTGTGTAAAGCACAAATTTCAAGCTAAAAAGTTGATAACTGCAAGATTTGGGCGCACTTTAATAAGTATAGTGCTTATATAAAGTTAATAAGTCCTAAGCAATTAAAGATTTTAAACTTCTGATATGTTGTCGTTGGTTGATTTTATCAGCAATAACTATAGTTAATAACTGTGATATACCGGCTAGCAGTAAATCGGAATGTAGTGTTTTTTCATTTGTTGTTTTCTGTTTGGCAATGCAGAAACTGTCTTTAAACTGATTGATTGATTTTTCAACATTTACCCTGATCTTATATGTTTCATCCCATTCTTTAGAACCTCATTCTACTCAGGGATAAGCTCTGAGATTCTTTTCAGGATAAACATAAATCATTCTACTACAGGAAAAAGTTGTACAAGGATTGTCACAGTGACAGACACGCCGTTTGGACTTGTCTTGTCGGTTGTATTCCCGTTTCATTTTTGGACAAACGAACTTCATTGTAGACAGCTTGCTGCTTAAATGGGATTTACTTCCTTCACGTTTCATCGGAAGCGAAGAATCATGAGGGCAACAAGGAATACCATTTTCATTGAATGTATATTTGACATTATCCATTGAGAGCTTAACTTTTAAAGGAATAAATGCTTTTTGGAAATTGAAATCTTCAAAAAGTGATTTGTAAATTTCAATGGTATCAAAGGCTGCATCACCAAGGAATATAGATGGTTTAATACCCGGATGCCTTGTTTTAAAGTCCTTTAAGGTAGGCAGTAAAGCTTTGGAATCAGCAAGTGATTTTTCTTCATCAGGAGACTTTGCTTTCTTTTCAACTACAATGTCAGGATGGGAAGTAAGATAATCCTTGTTGTAGAAATCAATGGAACGAACAATTCCAAGCCCATTGGTAATAATACCGAACTTGTAAGCGTAGCAGAAATGTCCGTTAATGTACTGCTGTTTAACCTCATGGTTTGATGAAGCTGATGTAGGCATAGAAGCATATGCTACCTTATAAGGGTCATAAGAACTATCAAAATTCATAGATTTTGCATAGGGTTTAGAGCTGCTTGATAATTCGGTTGGCATATTTAGGATTGTTTTCGGTTACATAAGATTCAATACCTGAAGTGTCAAACAAAAGCATAGAAGCAAGGTTGTTATCAATATCCCTATATATCGGTTCAGTTATATCAACAAGCTTATCAAAAACATATTGTAAGTCCAATAAAAAATCCTGCTTAAAACGAGTTATTTTAGAGGCATCAGGAACTTTGGTAAAGCTGCAGAATTCTCTAAGATGTCTGGAATAATGACGGAAGACCGGTAAAAGAGAATCAGTAGGAATAGAAAACAGGCGTTGAATGATTAAAGCCCAAAGCATAGCAGTCAAAGGATATTTTCGATTTCTACCTGTGGCTGCATAATAATGATTGTAAAAAGAAAACGGAATAATTTCATCAAGGTCAATGTGATTTTCGAGCAGGGTAAGAAAATGAGGTTTGTCAGATTCAAAAATATCTTTACAATCTTCAAAAATATCTGCCAAAGAGAGTTGTTTTTGTGGTATCATAGTAATGTCTCCTTTCGGGATGTGGTTTATGTTTGTTGCAACTCCATTATATCACAAACCGTGAGGAGATTTTTATATTCAGTAATAAAAAAGTGTCGTATTTATACGGCTTTTGGCGTTTCGCAAACGCCTAATAGTTTGCCAAAATGAAAGGAGATTTTATTAAATGAGTTTAATAAGTTCATATCATACAGATGATAATTAAGGCTACGGAATGGCAATATGGGGTGTGAGATCTGTAGATATATCAGATGAAGCACAAGCAAAGAGTATAATATTTTTAATTTTATATTAAGATGGATAAGGCAATATTGACAATATATATATATAAATATATAATCGTTGCATAAAGTTTTGAGAAGAGAGATATTGTATCTGAGTCCTTTATATGTGAAAAGTTGGTATTGTGTAAGTAAGGACAAAATAAAAGTTCAAAGTATATAATTGTATTCTATAGTTTTATAAACTATTAGAAAATATATTTTTTAGCTGTATCACTTTCTTTTTCATAGATATCTCAGCGGTGACTTGTTTTAGTGACTAAGTGAGATATATGTATGATAAGTATGACGGGTAGGGCTGAAAGGAGTATTTATGAAGAAACTATTTCTATTGACAGCAGCTTTTTCTGCGTTTATGTGCTTTAATGCATTTGCTTTTACGTCAAGCAATCCTGATGTCACAATAAAAAGTGGGTATACGGGAAGGACTTACACTTGGACCTCACCGCTTGGAACAGAGATAACCATGCCGGTTATTACGAAAGATGCTGTTCTAAGTATGAATGTGGGCGATTCAAAGTATATGCAGACATATTTCTATGATCCTTCGGGAGCAATTAATAAAGAAAATAATATTATTATGTTTAACTATAAGAATTCGGCTTTTTCAGCTCCTACATTGGCTCTGGAAAGAGCAACGGAGTATTCACCACTTACAATAAGTAATTATAGTATTGGTGACCCTATATTACAAAGAAGCAGATATAAAGCATATACCGGACAGGATGTTATAATATCTTTTTCTAAGGATACAGGTAGAAATGCTGCACTCCCATATGATTTTGAGGGAAGCTACTTCAATGAAAAAAATGCAAATAGAGTAGGTTACTTTTATGTAGATATGGGTTCATCTGCAAATACATCATCTCAGGGTTGGGAAAACACTGATAGAGGATGGAAGTATAAAGAATCTAACGGAAGCTATGTAACTAATACATGGAAGCAGGTTGACGGCATATGGTACTTCTTTGACGGAGATGGATATATTGCTACAAACTGGAGACAGATAAACGGAGTATGGTACTTCTTTAATGCAAGCGGAGCAATGGTTACAGGTTGGGTACAGTCAGGAAACGATTGGTACTATATGAGCCCGTCAGGAGCAATGCTAAGCAATACCACTACTGCAGACGGCTACAAACTTGACGCTTCAGGAAGGTGGATAAAATAATTCGATATTGTATATATTGAGACATAATATAAATTTATTAGGAGCAGAGGAATGAAAGTTTTCTCTGCTCTTTTGATAAAAAAGGAATTTGAACCGTTTATTGATTCAAATCCCTTTCTACATTTAAGTTGGATGATTACTTTTACCCAATGGCTACCCGATAGTACCTTAATTTATCTGTATCTTTGTAGAAGTAGAATTGAATTAAGGTAAGCTTAAGTTAATAATTATATCCTTCGGGATACAAGCTTATGATAGTATCAATAAAATTTTTTATAATCGCTCTATTATCAGAAGCATGGGTATATAAGGCGCAGGGAATAACTTCTTTACAGTCAAAAGGAATCCATACAAATTCACCGGTATGATCGTTTAGGAAGCCCGGAGATAATACAAGAGCTCTGCCTGCAGCTACGTTTGTAAGAGATGTATCATGGTCATGGCTGTTGAAATACTCACAATGTGATTGTTCTACAACACGTTGTTGTACACGACGAAGAGGAGCCCCGGAAGGACCGCCAACCATAAGAGTTCTGCCGGATAAGTCGGATGAAACAATCATATCCTTAGAAGAAAGAGCATCATCTTTACGGCAGACGAGATATATTCTGCTGTCAAAAAGATGATATTTTTTAATATCAGGAATACGAACCATATTTTGTTCTACAGCAAAAAGAATGTCCTGTTCTCTATTTAGGAACGAATCTATACAATGATACCAATCAAATGTTGGAGAAACAGATATACCGGGATCGTCAGCCATAATAGTGCGTATTGCTTCAGGGAGAAAATATATGGCGGAACGGATAGGCATAGCAATTCTAATATCTTCACGGTATTTTGAAGAGAAATTTTGTCCTTGCCATATTGCAAGATTGAGTTCCGTTTTAATATTTTTTAATGATGTAATAAATTGGGTTCCGGCAGGTGTGAGAACGGCACCCTTTCCTGAACGCTCAAAAATTTTAAATCCGATTTCAGACTCTGCAGAATTTATTTGATAAGTCATTGTGGGCTGAGAAATATATAAATTTTCGGCAGCTCTGTTAAAGTTCAATGTTTGAGCCAATTCCAATATATAATCTATTTGTTTTGTAGTCATACAATCTCCTCATATAATTTAATAATTAAATCAATAATTCATATTTTTAATTGGATATATAGATTATACAGCGCTAATATATACATTGTAAATAACAGTTGCAATATGTAAGGAGAATTTTAAATGAAATATGATAAGGGATATGTATATAAGTTAATGAATGAGGGTGGACCGACTGATGTAAGGGAAGATTATTTTCAAGAAGCGGTTCAGGAAATGATGAGATCAAGAACTTTATGTGCAAAAGCAAATGCCTGTATGCCTGATGATGAAAAATACATGAAATATTTAGAGGAACTGTTTGGTAGAGAGCTCAATGATGTTCGTATATTGACACCTTTTATGTTTGAAGATGGTGTAATGGCGGCTCCGGGGCTTAAGATTGCAACTATAAATCATGATATGTATGAGAGGCATACAAAATATACATACGGAAAAGTGTTAATAAAAAAGAATGCATGGATAGGTATGGGAGTTACTATTTGTCCCGGGGTAACTATAGGTGAAAATGCAGTAGTCGGTGCCGGAGCTGTAGTTACTAAGGATGTACCGGATAATGCTGTTGTCGGAGGTGTGCCGGCAAAATTAATCAAAATATTGGATTCGAAGGAGTAAAGAGAATATGGAAAGAATAAATTTAAATAACGGAATAAAATGCCCGACAATAGGAATCGGAACATATACACTTGCACCTGAGGATGCACAAAACAGTGTTAGAGAAGCGTTAAAGATGGGGTATTCACTTATAGATACAGCCAATGCATATGTAAATGAAAGAGCAGTCGGAAGAGGTATAAAGGAAAGCGGAGCAAATAGAGATAATATTTTCCTTTCTACAAAGTTGTGGCCGACTGAATATGAGAATGACAATGCAGTTGATGAGACTCTTGAACGTTTGGGAGTTGATTATGTAGATCTTCTGTTTATTCATCAGCCTGCCGGTAATTGGCTTTCCGGCTATAGACAGCTTGAGAAGGCATATAAAGAGGGAAAGGCAAAATCAATCGGTATATCAAACTTTGAGGGGAAGTATATAGCCGAACTTGAAAAGAAGTGGGACATTGTCCCACAGTTTGTTCAAGTAGAGGCACACCCGTATTTTACTCAAAAAGAGCTTAGAAAAACTTTGGACAAATATGGTATAAAGTTGATGGCTTGGTATCCGCTTGGACATGGCGATAAATCACTTATTGAAGAACCTGTTTTTAAGGAACTTGGAAAAAAATACGGTAAGACTTCTGTACAAATTATTTTAAGATGGCATACACAGATGGGATTTGTGGTAATACCCGGCAGCAGGAATGAAGCCCATATAAAGGATAATATTGATATATTTGACTTTGAACTTACAAAAGAAGAAATGGAAAGGATTGCAGAGCTTGATAAAAATTTGCGTTACCATTACCATACAGATGAACAAATGGATCATTTTGCAAAATGGCAACCTAAATATGAAGATAAATAAGCAAGTCTAATAAAAAGGGATTTGAACCGTTTATTGATTCAAATCCCTTCTATATTTAAGTATTACGATTATTCTTCCCCCAAGGCAGTCTTGTTGTGCCTGCATCTATTATTTTATCAAAGAAACTGTTCACATACTCCTTGCGCTTACTTAAATCAGTATTCGCCAATACCTTATCTACGAAACTGTTGAATTTATCTGCATTCTTGTTCACATCATTGACATATTCAAAACTTGTTCCTATACAGTTCCAGTTGAGTATATCATGCTGCAAAAAAGCAATATTATCGGCTTTTACAACCTTTATATTCTTTGTATTGTTAAAAATCATGCCCACCACACAAAATTCGGGAACTATCTTGATTATCTTATCTTTGATAGTATTCATTACATCGGTATTGATTACCTCATCACAGAGGTCGGGTCCGTCGTTATTATAGATTGCAGTGATTCTGTCTTTGAAAATTTCATCACACATTGCACAGGAATATATTGCAAGATTGCCTCCCTTACTGTGTCCTCCCACTATGAAGTCAGTATTCGGGTGATGTGAAATAACCTTCTTTAAAAAATCAAGTGCAAATTTCTGAGCAGGAATAACTGAAAAACTCATCATAAAGTCCTCTTTCCAAGCTACAATACTGTCATCGGTTCCTCTAAACGCAATATACATCAGGCTGTCGTCATACATAAATCCCGTTGAAGAAAATTGGTATTTTTTCTCATGGTAGAGATCTATATAATCAACTATCATAACCTTACCAAATCTTTCTGAGGTTGAAAGAGAATTTAAAAAATCTGTACCTATTGCACTCATATAACCGTAGTGGTAGTTATGATCAATCAGGTATTTACAGGCGTCTGAAATAGTAATACCTGTTGAATTTATATTATTCTGCAAGTCTTTTAAGTCAATATAGGAGAATAATGAAAAAACCGCATTATCAAGTTCATTAAAAGGAGAAACATCAAAAGACAAATCCCCACGCCATTTAATATAGTCAATTATATTTGCCATTATAACCTCCTGTGTCGTTATTGCAAGGGAAATCATATATAAGAATACAATAATATAAAAATACATGATTGTAAACACATATAGTATAAGTAATAAAGAAAGATAACTATTTTCATGAAAGTGTGGTATACTGATTCCATAGACACATTGATTACATATTTGGGTAAAAACATTATATATCCAAAATAAAAAATTAAGTTAAAAGTTATTGTATAGATAAATAATAATAAAGTTAGAATATTATAACCTGAGATTATGGTTGAGTTATAAATAATTTTTAGAGTATAATAGGAAACATATTTAGATATCTGAAAACTTTTGTACTTGGAAATAAGGATGATATGACTGATGACAGAGAGAGTTCAACCTATATAAATATAAATGTACTTTTGAGAGGAGTCTCATTTGTAGTATCTACAGTATTTTATATTTTAGTATCAATATACAACGGTGAGGATATAAACAGATATATCTTTATGGGTATGTCTATATCCTGTGCGCTTAGCTGCTGGCTGTATAAAAGAGTTTGTGAGAATATAGTACATTTCAGAGTGATGTTCGGCTTGGAGGTATTTGCATACGGTATCTTTATATTCTTAAGCGGGGGGTTTAACAGCCCGTATCTGTGGTATGAGGTGAACTGTATACTTTTACTGGTAGCCTTTGACAAAAATATAGTTATAACATTTATAGCCTGTATATGGTGTTGGATTTGTGCTTTTTGGGGAAAGAGCATAGAAAATTCTGCATATCAGGAAATCAACATTGTTGTGGGAGTGATGATGTTGATGTGCGAGTTTTATATTGTGCGAATTTATATAAAATGTATTGACGAACAAAAGGAAAAGTCGGAAAGGCTCAATATAGAGCTGCAAAAAGAAAAGGAACTAAGTAACTATGCGTTTACCATGCTGTCGGAGTTAAGTGAGAGCTTCGGACTTTTTGCAATGACGGATCCTAAAAAGATCATGGAAAAACTTTCTCTGACATTAAAAAAGGATAAGATGTATTCAGAGTTTATTCTCATAAAGTTTGAGCGTGATGATGTGCCTGAAATTATAGAAAGTAACGGTATGGATGAAAGTACATATGATGATATTTTATTTAAGATAAGGGATTGGAATGAAAAAGTAAGCAAACCGGTAAGTGAGGACAGTAAAGATATATTCTATATGGATTCGGGAGGAGACAGTTATGAGGTGACAGTTTTCGGTGAGAGTGCATATATAAGCGGTGTGCTGGTAAGAAAGGTAGCGGATACTTCAAAGGAAGTAAAAGACTTTTATTTACATCTTATAAAGACAGTTTTCAACAACTTGGATATGTATTCTCAGATAGAAAGGTTCGTTTCGGTAGAGGAGCAGAATCGTATTGCAAATGAGATTCATGATACTGTAATACAGAAGCTCTTCGGAATTGCCTGCAGAATGCTTTTATTGGAAGGTAAGATAAAAAACAGAGAAAATTATGTAGAAGAAATAAATATACTCAGAACTTCCATAGAGAGTACTATGACGGAGTTGCGTGAAAGTATCTACGGCAAAAGGTTCAAAGACAATCTGAATACTTTCATTCACACTACATATGCATATATGGAAGAAGTGGAGAGATTAAATGAAGTGAGTATAGATATTGATTTGGATGAGCAGGCGGATTACATAGCTGTTGCACAGAAGATAGCACTTTACAGAGTGGTATGTGAGGCGGTCAATAATGCTATAAAGCATGGGCAGGCAAAGAATATAGATGTCAGATTAAAGTTAACCGACAATTCCATTGAACTGGTTGTTGAAGATGACGGATCGGGCTTTTCCAAAGAGGATAAAGATTTCCATGAAGGCAACGGATTGAGAAATATGAGAAGTATAGCGGTTTTGCTCAAAGGATTTTTGAGCATAGTACAGCGTGAAAAAAGTGGGGTTAGAGTAAAACTGAGTTTACCGAGATAAGGAGGCATATATGGTACTTGTTTTGGATGACCATCCTATTGCAAGACAGGGATTGGAATCTGTAATAAAACTGCACAGACCGGATGAAGAGACTGTGCAAGCCGGCACTGTAAAAGAAGCTATTGATTTGATTAAAGAAAAATCAATAGATAGTGTGTTTGTAGACTTGAACCTGCACAATGAAAGCGGATTTGACTTTTTGGAGTGGATACAGAGTCAGAACAAAAATATAAAAACCTTTGTTATAACATCATCCTCAAGTGAGAGTGATTTTGTAAAAGCAAAAAATATGGGCATAGATGCATATATACTTAAGGATGCTTTTATAGATGATATAATGTACAGCCTACGAGTGGTGGACAGAGGCGGAAAATTCTATTCATCAGATTTGATGGCAAATGTCGGAAACACTTCTGAAGATGACAAAAGAATTGATACATTGACAAGAAGAGAACTTGAAGTGGCATTGCTTTTGCGAGAAGGGTATTCCAATGCAAAGATTGCAAATAATTTGTCGATATCGGAAGGTACGGTAAAGAAGCACATTTCAAATATATTCAGCAAGTTGGAGATATATAACAGAACCGAAGTTTTGGTATTTGTTGAAAAACATATGGAAAGATTTCAAACGATATTAAATTCTTAAGTGATAAACTTGAGATTTTAAAATATATTTTAGGAGAAGAGTGGATATGTATAAGAAATTGTTTTCGGTAAAGTCTTGTATTTTCGGGGCTTTATTTATCGGATTGGTTGCAATAGGTACAGGCTATGCAAGCTGGAATTCAAGTATCAGTGCGCAGGTTAATCTTACAAGCGGTACTATGGATGTGGAGTTCGGTAAGAGCGGTGAGAAGTATTCTGCAAGTATTGCAGATGCAAATGGGAATGTGGAAACACCTGTTTTGGCACAGTTTAGTCCCACAGACAAGGAACTTGAAATATCTTTTGGCGAGGGGCTGCCTGTCAATGCATTACTTGAGGGTAAGTTACTGAGATTGGATTTTCAAATAACACCTACTGAGGGCAGCAGCGTAAATAAATTAAATTATACAAAGCTTGATTTGTCAAAGACGGGAGAAAATGTGGAGTTGCAGGCGGACAGTGCCGTTCTTGTATATAACGGGGTCAGCTATGCACTTGGAGAAAATGAATCTTTATATACACAGCCGCTGCAGTTTGAGGTTTATGAGACTTTGAGTAAGGAAGATAAGGATGAGAGCATAGGTCAGATTTACTTAAAGATAAGTGAAGACAGTGCAAATATGATTAAGGATTTGCCGACAAAGCTTGATATAGATGCATCTAATCTTGAAGAGCTTGGGGATGATACCCTAAGTGTACAAAACGGTGTTGTGGTTAAGTACTCGCTTGAAATTCCTTATGATGTATTTCAGGCAGGTTCCAAAGTAAATAAGAGTGTAAAATAGGAGGCAATATGAAAAAAACTGTATTGGCCGTCTTGGTAGCGGTTATGGCAATGTC
The DNA here is from genome assembly GCF_057250505.1 of Lachnoanaerobaculum sp. Taxonomy (NCBI): domain Bacteria; kingdom Bacillati; phylum Bacillota; class Clostridia; order Lachnospirales; family Lachnospiraceae; genus Lachnoanaerobaculum; species Lachnoanaerobaculum sp. The sequence continues at coordinate 12,225 of NZ_DBHIEQ010000024.1, forward strand.
ATCAGGAATAACGGCGTTTGCATACTGGAAATCAGGGCTGAAGTTAAAGACAAATATTCCGGTTGTATATGATGTGGATATAGAGGTGAGCGGTGATGTGAAGGGTCAGGAAAAAGTTGGTGTACCGGATCAGGGAGATATTACTATAAGACCCGATCAAGGCAAAAAATCAAGTTCTGAAAGTGTAAAGGAAGAATCGACTCCAAATGAAAGTATACAAAATAATCCGGATATTGAAGAAACAGTAAAGAAAGAAAGCATAACGGAGACAAAGAATAATACTGAAAGCAAGGCGGAAGCGGATACGGACAATGAGGAAATTAAGCGCTGAAAATAGGTATACCGTATATGCAAGTCTGCTTTTAATATGTGTTATAATGCCGGCTTTGCCATATATTAAAGGAAGACTTAACACATTGCCTTTAGCTATGTCACTGTATTGGTTTGTGCTTATAGGCATCATATTTTTTATATTGCCGCGTCTTTATATTATGCATAAGGGAGATAAGGACCTGACAGGGTACGGGATTTCAGGCGGTATAATATTTATAGCTATACAATTTGTACCTGCGGTATTTATGAAAAAGCTTGCCTCAAGTCCTTATGATATATCGGTACTTGGAATACTTTTTAATATGATTACAGTATTACCGCAAATTGCGGCAAGAGAGATGATAAGGCAATATTCATTTGCTGCGGCGTATAAGACATGCAAATACAAAAGATCGGCAACTGTTATTATAACGTTTATATTTTGTTTGACAGAAATAAACTTTGGCGGTTTGACGGCTGCAAAGAGTACAAAAGATATTTTTATATACAGTGTACAGACGATATTTCCCATAATAACAAAGAATGTTTTGGTGTCTTTGCTTGTATTTTACGGAGGAGTATTACCCGGTTTAATATATTTGGGAATAATACAGATTTTTCAGAGGTGTTTTCCGGTGTTACCTGAACTGCCTTGGCTTTTGGAAGGGTCTATAGGTATTGCATTTCCTATAATATATTCAATGTTTGCGGTGGACCATGTATTTTCCGGAGACAGGTATGAGAGTAAAGACAGGAAAGCGGATATAAAAGGTTTGGTATCACTTTTGTTTGCCACATTATTTGTATGGTTTTGTGTGGGTGTATTCCCTATATATCCTAAAGCGATACTTACAGGAAGTATGGAGCCGCTTATAATGCCGGGAGATATGGTACTTATAAAAAAGATAGATAAAGAAGAAGAGATAAGCGCACTTAGTGAAGGTGAGATTATCTGCTTTAAAAGAGATGATATAACTATAGTTCACAGGATAGAAAAAGTTTTACAGGATAAGGCGGGTAATATAAGCTTTCAGACTAAAGGAGACAATAATAATGCAGTTGATGAGAGAAAGGTGGAGCCTAATGATGTCAGAGGTATCGTTATAAAGGTGATTCCGAAGGTAGGCTTACCGGGGCTGCTTTTAAGATTACAAAATGAAATTCCTGAAGGAGTTGTGGACAAATAATGAAGGTTGTAAAAGGCAAAGAAGCCGACACTGAAAATAAAAACTTTATTAAACTGACAAAAGAGGCAAGAATATTTTTATATGCAACAGGTTTGATACTTTTGGCAGCAAGTATAGCGGCGCTGTTTATAAAGCTCAGGCCGCATACACAGACAAAAGAGATGAGTGTAAATAATTATAATATTACCACTCAGGCATCCTATAAGGTGCATCTGCAAAAGAATGATATCTTTGACGGAGATTTTTTGGAAGAGGGCAGAGTTTATCCGAGTGCGATTACAGATACTGTAAGTATTGATTTTAACTCTGAAATTATTTTGACAAATGTCGTCAATTTATCCGGAGACTACACTATAAGTGCGGTATTGCAGGGCTATCAGGCAGGTGACGGTGACGAAAAGAGTATAATATATGAAAAGGTATATCCGCTTGCAGACGGTAAGATAGATGAGAATGTGACCGACGATGTTAAGATAGATAAGAGCCTTGATATAGACAGGATGACTTACAAAAACTATGCACAGGAGATAGAGGGTAAGCTTGGAGGTGAAACCGAAAAGGACTTTTATATACTCTTTAGCGGTAAGTACAATATAGACAGTGAGGAAAAGGAATTTTCTTATAAGGTGGATATTCCTATTTCAAATGACAAGTTCTATAAGATAAAAAAGGATGATGTAAGTAGTGATAAGGGAGATATAACGGAAACTACTACAGTAAGTTCAAAGGCAGGATTCAGAGAGTATGTGGTATTTATACTTTTGCTCATTGTATCGGCTGCGATATTGGTATTTGTGAGATTTTTCAGTGCCGAGGCTGTAGGAGAAGAGTTAAAGCTTAAAAAACTTATGCAGTTTATGAGAAAATACGGCAGCAGGATGATATGCATTGATACTTTACCTGCATTTGGAGAAAGGCCTCTTATAAAAATAAAGAGTATAGTCGATATAGTGGAACTTTCAGATGAGATAAAAGATCCGATATTTTATGTTGAGGGCGAGAATAATCTGCCTAAGGACGACAAAATATATATATTTGCAAAGCAGTATGTATATATTTTTGAAATGAAGGTAAATAAGTAGTACTACCGACTACTACTTTAGTGGTAGTCGAATTATAACCGGAGTATGTTTTAATTATTTATTAAATGAGATAGAATAGTTTCATAAGGAAAACTAAGATTAGTTTTAAAGTTGAATATCATGATTAACAACACATAATTTTATAATTCAGGAGGAAGATATGAAGCGTTCAAGAAGAAATACTTTAGTTGGTGGAATAATGGCATTAGGATTGGTGTTGGCAGGTACAGGATATGCTTATTGGACTGATTCACTTAATGTAACAACTAAGGCAACAACGGGTGATTTTGGTGTTAAGTTTGTTGACTTAGGATTGTATGGACAGTATGGAGATGAGACAAACAAGGGTGCCGGATGGTCTATAGTAGACGGTATCGGCGACAGTTCATATGTTGGTGATCAGTTCTTCTTAAGAGGAGCAAGCGATTACAACATTATAGCTAAGCCGGGCAGCATTGATGCTTATAAGGAGAGAGCTAAGGGCTACAACAATGTTGATTTTAACGCTGAGTTAAAGGATAAGGAAAAATTAACAAAGGATATCGGAAGAGCTTATAAGAAGGCTGTTACAGATGCAAGCGGTAAGGTTGTATTGACAGTTGACAATATGTATCCGGGATATGCTCAGGCATTCCGTTCAGATATTGTAAATGTCGGTGATATAGCAGCTAAGCTTAGCAATATCAAGTTTGAGTCAAAGAGCCTTGATAAGGCAAAAGAGTCAGGTAATCTTGATGAGATGATTGGTGTTGCAGTATTCCTTCACAGAGAGCAGTATGAGCCTAACAAGACAGGTAACGAGCCTACATTTAAGCTTGCTAAGGCACTTGCAGACAACGGTGTTGATTCAAGCAAGTTCTTCAAGGTTGGCGGTGTTGACTTCGTAAGATTGTCAGCATTAAATGATGCGGATGTAAAGGCGGCATTACAGAATAATGTTATCAAGTGTGCTCCTGCTACAGATCAGAGACTTGATATGTTTGTAGGTGTTGCTATGGATCCTGATGCAGAAGGTAAGTTCACAACAGGTACTGTAGAGGACAGAAAAGATAATGATGATAAGTTAAGCCAGGGTAAGGGAATCCAGCTTTCAATGGATCTTCTTTGGGATCAGTTCAATGCAGGTAAGGATGCAGGAAACGGAAACATCTTGGTAAATCAGAATAAGTAATAGTCGGACAAAAAGTTTGATTAATTTAAAGGAGAGGCAGGTCTATGAACCTGTCTCTTTTAATATATAAAATACATTGTGATAAACCTTCAATAGGTACAATTTATAAAAAACTGTAGATATAAAAGTTAAATAAAAATTAATTTGCATAATTTGTATACTATGATAAAATAAAGTCAAGATAATCATAAGAAACAAACAGAATAGAGAGGAGACAAAACAATGGGTAAAAGAAGTGATTTTTATTTATTTTTCTGGGGTGGGCTTATAATGATGGTGGTAGGCTTATTCTTCTTATCACAAAAGGTGACTGTGACCAATTTGTTTTGGGGTAGCGGGTTTCGCATGATGGGAGTACATATTAACTCAGGGCTTGTAATAGTTCCGCTTATATTTTCTTTAATCTGGCTGTTTATAAAGCCTAATAAAGGCTCCAAGACAGCTATTGTACTAAGTGTTATCTTGATTATAGCAAGCCTTATACAGTCTACCAGATTTTATCTTCAGTACGTATCGCTGTTTGATTGGGTGCTGATGCTTGTACTTATTTTCGGAGGTATGGCATTTATTGCAAAGGGCTTGATGATGAAATGATATAAAAAATTGTATTTAAAATATTAAAAAGAGCAGCCGTATAGGCTGCCTTTTTCTTTAAAATATTTCTTGAAATTATTTTTTTATTCTTTAACGGTTTTTGACGCTTTCTGTGTCATAGCATGACCTGTAATAAAACACATAACGAGTCCTACTACAGCTACAGCTGCCCAAAATAAATGCTTCTTTAACATATTTACTCCTTACTGAACCCAAACGCCGTCTGCGTTTATATTGTATCCGTCAACAGTTGTATTTGTAACCATTTCTCCGTTTGCATCAAGATAGTACCAAAGTCCCTTGTACTCTATCCAGCCCTTCTTATAAAGTCCGGATTCCTCAAAGTAGTACCACTTGTTATTGATAAATGCCCAGCCTACAGGCATATCACCGTTTGGCTGATTTAAGTAATATCTGAATCCCTTTGAATCTGTAATCCATCCTGTCTGCATAACACCGTTTGCATCAAAATAATACCAATGATCATTTACCATAAACCAGTTTGTAGCATGTGTACCGTCAGGTTTTCTGTAGTACCATGAGTTGTTTGACTGATACCAACCGCCGTTGTTTGTTGAATTGTTGGTATTATTTGCAGTATTTGTTGACGGGTTAAGTGATGTGGTATTGCTTCTGCTCTTCTTATATTCGGCAATTGTGTCCGCATCAAAAGTCTCAGCTTCCGACTGAATACTCATATCAGGGCCGCCCTTTAGCGGATATACCTTGAATGAATAGCTTCCTGCGCCGTTGTCGATAATAAGTTTTGTGAAATCATACTTTGGAGCACTTGTGCTGTTGTTGGATCCGATCTTTTTATTGCCTTTAAAAAGCTGTATCTTGTACTTGGTCTTGTCCTCAGCTTCGTCCCATGTTGCAAGTGCCTTGCTTCCGGTGTCCCATGATGCACCACCTATAGAATAGTCGCCTGCTGCAAAAACAGACATACTCATAAAGAGTGAAAAAACCATGGATAACATTAAAATCAGTTTCTTCATAAATATCCTTTCTTTTATAAGTTCTATTTGTCTTAAAAGACACACTCATAATTCTATTCTAGCATATAAAGGCAATACTTTATATTAAATTTAATTAAATATAGTTTACTCTTTCTTAAAGTTTGCTCTCGTTCTTTACTGTACAAAGATATCTGTACATACTTGCAGGAGAACACGAGAGTCTGTGCCCTACAGTTTTTATAGCTCCCTTCATGGAAAAAATACCCTTTTGATAAAGTTGCTTTATTATATCAAGCTTTTCGATATGGCTAAGCTTATTAAACGGCAGTTTGTTGTCGATACGAAGCAGTATTTCGTCAATAGCATTTGAAATACTGTCTGAGAAGATTTCCTGTTCACAGTTTCCCTTTATCTCAATAGAGATATTTTTACTCACATAGTTGTCGGGATGACAGAGTGAGAACACAAGGTTTGAAAGCTCCTTATACCGGTTGTCGTCAAAACTTATATTCAATGCACCGATAAGATTATTATCGGCATCCTTTATATAAAAAGTGGAACATCGTAAAATCTTACCGTTACCTGACAGTGCACGGTAGTTGGAGAGCCACTTTTCAGTAGATGAAGTACTTTTATTAAGTATGGTTTTCATAGCCGGACTTATAGTGTCACCTGATTTTCTTCCGCTTATTTCTCCGTTTACTATGTGCAATATATGCTTCAGATCATATACTATAATCTCATAGTCGGGACCGAGCAGTGTACTTAAAAAGTTTGAAATATCAATGTACCTGCCTATATTAAATTCATTCATATTTACCCCCGATAGTTTTGTTTAGTCAGCAAAATATAAATTGCAAACTGAAACGCTCTATATTTATTATATCAAAACTTGAAAGAATATAATAGAAAAAATAAAAATTATACAAATTAGCTAAAATAAGAAAATAAAAGAGAAATTAAGACCGAAAATCGAGTGCTTAAAAATTCTCATAAAAATTCTCAAAGGAAGTTTGAAAGCAAAAATACATCGGTTTTACTGTAAAGATACAGATAATAATATTTCAAAAAAATTATCAGTAGGAAGTTTTTGCTTTTGTTGAGAAAATTTAGAAAATCATATTTTAATGCATATTGCACAGAAATATACGAAAAATATTTTTACAGAGACTTTTTATTAAACAATATTGACAATAATTAAAATTAGTGATAAATTATTCTCATAAGGATATTTAGATAATAAACCTTAAAAATACAAATAAATTGTATAAAATGTGTACGCAATATAAAAAATACAATGTGAAGGAATAAGTGTTATCTACTATATTATAGAAATTGTAATACCGTCCGCCAGTCGTTTGTTACGATGACCGGGGTATCAAATAAATATATTTGGAGGTATTAAAATGGAGTATGAGAAAATGTTAGGTGTGGAGGCACCGAAGTCATGGACACATGTAGTCAGAGAGGTTCCTACAGTTACACAGGAGCAAAGAAGAAAGGCGCTTGAGATGACTCATTACAATGAGTTTGCATTCCCGGCAGGCCTTTTATATATTGACTGTCTTTCAGACTCAGGTACTACATCAATGACAGATACACAGTGGTCGGCTATGTTCCTTGCAGATGAATCATATGGTAGAAATAAGGGATACTATGTTTTACTGGATGCATTCAGAGACGTTTGGGAGAGAGGCGATGACCAGAAGAGACTCATCAACTACATAAAAGAAGGCATTGACAAAGATGATGTAGAGAAGATGATGAACGAGGTGTATCTGGTTGACTACGAGGGTGGATTTATCAACGGAGGTAAATACCAGCTTTCCAGACCGAATACATTTATTGTTCCACAGGGACGTTGTGCAGAGGCACTTTTATTTGACGTATTAAAGCCTTTATTTGCAAGAAGATGGCCTGGTAAGGTATTTACCATTCCGTCAAATGCACACTTTGATACAACAGAGGGCAATATCAAGCAGATGGGAAATATTCCAAGAAATCTTTTCCATAAGGAAGTTTTGTTTGAAGTGCCTGAGAGCGGAAAGTATGAGAAGAATCCTTTCAAGGGAGATATGGATATTGATAAACTGAATCAGCTTATAGAGGCTGTAGGCGTTGAGAATATTCCGCTTATATATTCAACAGTAACCAACAACTCCGTATGCGGACAGGCCGTATCTATGGGCAATATCAGAGAGGTTTCAAAGATCGCTCATAAGTACAATATACCTTTTGTTATGGACGGCGCAAGATGGGCTGAAAACTGTTACTTTATCAAGATGAATGAAGACGGCTATAGAGATAAGTCAATCTGTGAGATTGCAAAAGAGATGTTCTCTTACTTTGATGTTGTTTCCGCTTCACTTAAGAAAAACGGACATGCAAATATGGGCGGAGTTTTGGCTTTCCGTGACAAGGGTCTGTTCTGGCAGAAGTTTTCGGAGTTCAATGAGGACGGCAGCGTAAAGACGGATATCGGACATCTTTTGAAGGTTCGTCAGATATCGGCTTATGGTAATGATTCTTACGGCGGTATGTCCGGACATGACATCATGGCACTTTGCCAAGGAATGTATGAAGAGGCAAGATTTGATTATCAGGATGAGAGAGTAAGACAGTGCCAGTATTTGGCAGACGGACTTACAGCTAACGGTGTACCTGTAGTACAGCCGGCCGGCGGACATGGAGTCTATATTGATGTTGACAAGTTCTTCAACTATAAGAGAGGACATGAAAGCTTTGCAGGTCAGGCACTCTCACTTGAGATGATTCATCGTTACGGTATACGTTGTTCAGAGCTTGGAGATTTCTCAATGGAGTATGATCTTAAGTCTCCTGAGCAGCAAAAAGAGGTATGTAATGTTGTTCGTTTGGCTATCAACAGAAGCCAGTTCAGCAAACAGCATATGGACTATATAATTGCAGCATTGACACAGCTTTACAAGGATAGAGATACTATCCCGAATCTTAAGATTACATTCGGTCACACATTGCCGATGAGACATTTCCACGCTTGGGCAGAGCCTTATGCTCCGACTAAGGAAGAGATGTGTGATGAGGAAAACTACAAATATTGGGAAAATAAATAAGATATAAAGCGGTCCGGCCGATGCGGTCGGGCTGCTATCCAATAAGGGGGACTTGTTTTTTTAACAAGATGGAGGAAGTTTATGAGTTTGGATAATACACCTGCAAAGCAGGATGGTTTTAACTCACAAATAGGGTTTATTATAGCATGTGTAGGCTCTGCCGTAGGTATGGGAAATCTGTGGAGATTTCCGGTGTTGGTGTCAGCCTGGGGGGGGATGACTTTTCTGATTCCTTACTTCATATTTGTTATACTTATAGGAAGTACAGGTGTTGTTGAGGAAATCGCACTAGGAAGGAGCACAGGTAAAGGTCCTATAGGAGCCTTCGGTGCAGCTATGGCGCATGCAGGTAAGAGTAGAAAAGTAGGTGAGAGCATCGGCATCATACCTACTATAGGTTCTTTGGCACTTGCTATCGGATATTCATGTGTAGTCGGATGGATATTCAAATATGTTGTAATGGCATTTACAGGTAAGGTATTTGCAATGGGTACAAATATGGACCTTATAGGTACTACCTTCGGTACAACTGCAAGTGCCTTCGGCAATAATATGTGGATAGTAATTGCGCTTATTGTCAATTTTGCAATCATGGCTTTTGGAGTTGCGGACGGTATTGAGAAAGCAAACAAGCTTATGATGCCGCTGCTTTTTGTAATGATGATAGGTCTGGCTGTTTATATAGGTATACAGCCGGGAGCGGTTGACGGATATAAGTATATATTTACTGTAAATCCGGAAGGATTAAAGGATATCAGACTTTGGATATTTGCATTCGGACAGGCATTCTTCTCACTGTCTATAGCCGGCAACGGTACGGTTATTTACGGTTCTTACTTAAGTAAGAAAGAGGATGTACCGTTCTCGGCAATGAATATAGCTATATTTGATACCTGTGCGGCTCTTTTGGCGGCTCTTGTTATTATACCGGCTATGGCTACATCAGGTGCGGAGCTTAGCGAAGGCGGTCCGGGACTTATGTTTATCTACCTTGTAAATATCATGAATCAGATGCCGGGCGGAATGATAGTCGGAATAGTATTCTTTGTATGTGTTACATTTGCAGGACTCAGTTCTTTGGTCAACTTATATGAGGCGCCTGTAGCTACCTTGCAGCAGCAGTTTAAGCTTGGCAGATTACAGTCTGTAGGTATTATAGGAGTAATCGGAGTTGTTGTTGCAATACTTATACAGGGAATTGTTTCAAACTGGATGGATGCGGTATCAATATATATCTGCCCGATAGGTGCGGTACTTGCTTCTGTAATGTTGTTCTTTGTATTTGGAAAGAAATATACAATGGAAGCTGTAAATACCGGTGCAAAGAAACCGAAGGGAGAAATATGGTTCTTCCTTGGAAAGTATGTATATACAGGACTTGCATTACTGGCACTTATAGCCGGCGCATTCTATGGCGGAATCGGTTGATTTTATTACATATTTTATAAAACTCTCAACTCAAAAAAGTTGGGAGTTTTTTGTGCAATTTTTTTAAAAAAAGTTGTTGACAAATCCTTATATATAGAATATAGTAGCTAATAGAGATTAGCACTCTATATAAGTGAGTGCTAACAAACGAAGAAGGGAGGAGCGAATGGATTCAGATGACAGGAAAGCGATTATTTTAAAAGCTATCATAAAGAACTATATGGAAACCGGGGAGCCGGTCGGTTCAAGAACTATTTCAAAGCTCCCTGAATTAAACTTAAGTTCCGCTACTATAAGAAATGAGATGAGCGACCTTGAAGAGATGGGCTATATTTTGCAGCCGCATACTTCGGCAGGACGAATTCCTTCAGATAAGGGATACAGATTTTATGTAGATGAGATCTTGAGAGAAAAGGAGATAGAGACTGAGGAGTTCAAGGATCTGATGTTCAAAAAAGTGGACAGATTGGAAAACGTCTTGAAGCAGTTGGCAAAGATAATTGCAAGAGATACCAATTATGCCGCAATGATATCAGGACCTACTATTCACTCAAATAAAGTAAAGTTTTTGCAGCTCTCAAAGATGGACAGGTTTAAGCTTCTGCTTGTTACGGTAGCTGAGGGAAATATTATCAATAATAAGATAATAGATATCGACAGTGAAATATCCGACAGCGAGATTTTAAATTTGAATCTTCTTATAAATACTTCTCTTAACGGTCTAACTGTAGAAGAGATAAGCTTAAGCATTATGAACAAGTTACGGACAGATGCAGGAGTTTACGGAGATATAGTTGATAAGGTTTTGCGAGAGGTTGCGGCGGTGTTTGAAAGTGCTACCGATAATCTGGAGATATATACAAGCGGTACGACAAATATTTTCAAGTATCCTGAAATATCCGACAGAGAAAAGGCAAGTCAGCTTGTAAACGCTTTTGAGGAAAAGGATAAGTTAAAGGAAATACTTTCAGATGTAAATGAGGATTGTGAGAACGGTGTCAAGGTGTATATAGGGAATGAAGTGCCGGTTTCAGATATGAAAGACCTTTCGGTAGTTACTGCCAATTATGAGATTGGTGAAGGACTTAGAGGTACTATCGGTATAGTAGGACCGAAGAGAATGGACTATGAGAAGGTATTAAAGACTGTAAAGACTGTGATGGCATCTTTGGATGAGCAGTTTAAAAATGATGAATAAGGAGAGGGTTGTGGAAGAAAAAGATTTTAAAAGAGAACAGGAAGAAAATAAGGAAGTTTTAGAGGGCGAAGAAGCAAGTAAAGCTGCTGAGGCCGACGAAACTCCTGAGGAAGCGGCGGCAAAGGCTGCAGCTATGGAAGCTGAAGTGGGTGAGGCTTTCAGCGATGAAAACCTTGAAGAAAAGCAGGATAAAAAAGATATTGCCATTGCGGATTTGACAGACAGACTCAAAAGAAGCATGGCGGAGTTTGATAATTTCAGAAAGCGAAGCGAGAAGGAAAAAGCGACCATGTTTGATATGGGTACAAGAAGTATTGTGGAAAAGATTTTGCCGGTAGTTGACAATTTCGAACGTGCAATGGTGGCGGCACCTAAGGAAGGAGACGGTAAGGCATTTGCTGACGGAATTACAATGATATATAATCAATTAAAAAAGACTCTTGAGGATTTGGGAGTAAAGCCTATTGATTGTGTAGGGCAGCCGTTTGATCCGAACTTTCACAATGCGGTGATGCATGTTGAAGATGAAAGTCTTGGTGAGAATGTGGTTGCGGAGGAACTTTTAAAGGGATATATGTATAAGGACAGTGTTCTTAGACATAGTATGGTAAAGGTTGCCAACTAAGTTGACAATATATTTTACACTGTAAAAGGTGTCAAATATTTTATATAGATTAAATATTTTATTATTGGAGGAAATTATAATGAGCAAGATTATCGGTATAGATTTAGGTACAACAAACAGCTGTGTAGCAGTTATGGAGGGTGGAAAGCCTGTAGTTATTCCAAACTCTGAAGGTTCAAGAACAACACCTTCAGTTGTAGCATTTACAAAGACAGGTGAGAGACTTATAGGTGAGCCTGCAAAGCGTCAGGCGGTTACAAATGCCGACAGAACAATCTCTTCAATCAAGAGACATATGGGTACGGATTACAAGGTAACTATTGACGGTAAGTCATATACACCGCAGGAGATTTCAGCAATGATTCTTCAAAAGCTGAAAGCGGATGCTGAAAGCTACTTGGGTGAGAAGGTTACAGAGGCCGTTATCACAGTTCCGGCATACTTTAACGATGCACAGCGTCAGGCAACAAAGGATGCAGGTAAGATTGCAGGTCTTGATGTAAAGAGAATTATCAACGAGCCTACAGCGGCAGCTCTTGCATACGGTCTTGACAACGATGCTGAGCAAAAGATTATGGTATACGACCTTGGTGGCGGTACATTTGATGTTTCAATTATTGAGATCGGTGACGGCGTTATAGAAGTTTTGGCTACAAACGGTGATACACATCTTGGTGGTGACGACTTTGATAACAAGATTACAGATTGGCTTGTAAGCGAATTTAAGAAGGCTGAGGGTGTAGACCTTTCAACAGATAAGATGGCACTTCAGAGATTAAAAGAAGCTGCAGAGAAGGCTAAGAAGGAACTTTCAACATCAACAACTACAAATATCAACCTGCCTTTCATCACAGCAACTGCTGAGGGACCTAAGCACCTTGATATGACTCTTACAAGAGCTAAGTTTGATGAGCTTACTCATGACCTTATCGAGAAAACTGCAGTACCTGTACAGAACGCACTTAAGGATGCAGGTATTACAGCAAGCGAGCTTGGTAAAGTATTGCTTGTAGGCGGTTCTACAAGAATGATCAATGCACAGGAGAAGGTAAAAGAGCTTACAGGTAAGGAGCCTTCAAAGAGCATTAACCCTGATGAGGGTGTTGCAATCGGAGCAAGTATTCAGGGCGGTAAGCTAAACAATGAAGATGGTGCAGGAGATGTATTACTTCTTGATGTTACTCCGCTTTCACTTTCAATCGAGACAATGGGCGGTGTCGCTACAAAGCTTATCGAGAGAAACACTACAATACCTACAAAGAAGAGCCAGATATTCTCTACAGCGGCAGACAACCAGGAAGCTGTTGATATCCATGTAGTACAGGGTGAGAGACAGTTTGCAAGAGACAACAAGACTCTCGGTCAGTTCAGACTTGACGGAATCCTTCCGGCAAAGAGAGGTGTTCCGCAGATCGAAGTTACATTTGATATAGATGCAAACGGTATCGTTAATGTTTCAGCTAAGGACCTTGGAACAGGCAAGGAGCAGCATATCACAATCACATCAGGTTCAAATATGTCTGAGAGCGATATAGATAAGGCTGTAAAGGAAGCTGCAGAGTTCGAGGCTCAGGATAAGAAGAGAAAAGAAGGTATCGATGCAAGAAACGAAGCGGACTCTATGGTATTCCAGACAGAGAATGCTCTTAAGGAAGTAGGAGACAGCTTGGATGCCGGTGATAAGGCTGCAGTTGAAGCGGATCTTAACACACTTAAGGAGGCCATAAACAGAGCACCTATCGATGCAATGACTGAAGATCAGGTAAATGATATCAAGGCAGGCAAGGAGAAGCTTATGGAAAGCGCTCAGAAGTTGTTTGCAAAGGTATATGAGAAGTCCGGAGCACAGGGAGCAACAGGTGCCGAGGGTGCTGCACAGGCAGGCGGCGAGGCAACAGGCTCATCAAGTGATGACGACGTTATAGATGCTGATTACAAAGAGGTATAATAAGGAGAGCAAAGGATGGCAGAGAGTAAAAGAGATTACTATGAAGTACTCGGTGTTGACAAAAACGCTGATGACTCTGCAATAAAAAAGGCATATAGAGCGCTGGCAAAGAAGTATCATCCGGATGCAAACCCGGACAATCCTGAAGCCGAGAAAAAGTTCAAGGAAGCCGGCGAAGCGTATGCCGTACTAAGCGATCCTGAAAAGAGAAGACAGTATGACCAATTCGGTCATGCTGCCTTTGACGGTGGAGCAGGTGCGGGAGCCGGAGGCTTTGGCGGATTCGGAGGCTTCTCAGGCTTTGACTTTAGCGGTGACGATATATTCGGCGACCTCTTCGGAGGAATGTTCGGAGGCGGCGGTGCAGGCAGAGCCACAAGAAACGGTCCTATGAAGGGCGCCAATGTCAAAGTTGCGGTAAGGCTTACATTTGAAGAGGCTGTTTTCGGATGTAAGAGAGATGTTACAGTCAACTACAAGGACGAGTGCGCTACCTGTCACGGAAGCGGTGCCAAGGCAGGCACTTCACCTACCACATGTCCGAAGTGTAACGGTAAGGGACAGATAAGATATTCGCAGCAGACAATATTCGGAACTATGCAGAATGTAAAGACCTGTCCTGACTGCGGCGGCAGCGGAAAGATTATAAAGGATAAATGTCCTGACTGTCACGGAAACGGATATATTCAGATAAAGAAGAAGTTCGAGGTGAATATACCTGCAGGTGTTGACAACGGTATGTCTGTGAGAGTTGCAGGCGGAGGTGAACCGGGAGTAAACGGAGGACCTAGAGGAGATTTGCTTGTAGAGGTCATTGTAAGTCCTCATCCTATATTCAAGCGTCAGGATACAAATATATATTCCACAGTGCCGATAAGCTTTGCAAGGGCTGCACTTGGAGGCAGTATCAGAGTAAAGACTGTGGACGGTGATGTGGACGTATCTATTAAAGCAGGTACACAGACAGACAGCAGAGTCAGATTAAAGGGCAAAGGTGTCCCTTCTCTCAGAAATAAGAATGTAAGAGGTGACCACTATATTACATTGGTGGTATCGGTACCTACAAGGCTTACAAAAGAGCAGAAGGCCGCACTTGAGGCTTTTGATGCTACAATGAATAAATAATATTTTACAAAACTTTTATTGTTTGGACGATTTGGAAGTCACGGGATTATATCTCGTGGCTTCTTTTACGTTCGTATTTGACGTATATACAGCTGTGAAGTATAATCAAGGTCAGAATAAAGCTAATAATGAGGTGTATTTATGGGAAAGATCAAAGTTGAAAGATGTGATATAGAAGGACTCTGTGTGATAACTCCTACAGTGTTTAAGGATGACAGAGGTTACTTTGTAGAGACATATAATAAAAATGATTTTACAGAAGCCGGTCTTGACATGGAGTTTGTACAGGACAATCAGTCAAAGTCATCAAAGGGAGTACTTCGCGGACTGCATTTCCAAAAGGAACATCCGCAGGGTAAACTTGTAAGAGTTCTAAGCGGTGAAGTATATGATGTGGCTGTGGACTTAAGAAAAGACTCAAAAACATACGGAAAATATTTCGGTGTGGTACTTTCAGACGAGAACAAGAAGCAGTTTTATATACCGAAGGGATTTGCACACGGATTTGTAGTACTTTCAGATGAGGCGGTATTTGCATATAAGTGTACCGACTTCTACCATCCTAATGATGAGGGCGGACTTAAGTATGACGACCCTGATATAGGTATAGATTGGCCTATAGAAGGACTCAATCTAATCATGTCTGAGAAGGATACAAAGTGGAAAGGACTGAAGGAGACATTCAAGTTCTAATAAAATAACGAATGGAAACGGATATGAATATAATATCGCTTATACGAGAAATATTAAAATCAAGAAATATCATATGGGATTTGGCAAAGGCTGATTTTAGGAAGCGCTTTGTCGGGTCCTATTTTGGCGTGGCATGGATGTTTGTGCAGCCGGTGGTAACGGTACTTATATACTTTTTGATTTTCCAGATGGGATTTAAAAGTGTACCGCCTATACCCGGAGTGCCTTATGTAGTATGGCTTGTACCGGGAATCGTACCTTGGTTTTTCTTTGCGGAGTCGCTTAACTTGGGTACTTCGGTACTTTCGGAATATAATTATCTGGTAAAAAAGGTAGTATTTAATGTGTCGATACTTCCTGTAATAAAGGTGATTTCATGCCTTATAGTTCATGGAATCTTCGTGGTAATAATGCTTGTGATGACATTGGCATTCGGAAGATTGCCTATGGTAAGCTGGATAGGAATAATATACTACAGCTTCTGCCTTTCAGTATTTGCACTTGCAATTATATATATAACCTGTGCAATCAATGTATTCTTTAAGGATATGGCGCAGATAGTGGGTATCGCATTGCAGTTCGGTATGTGGATGACACCGATTATGTGGGACCCTACAATGTTCAGTTATTTTCCTTCAAAAGTGGAGACAATAATGAAGCTGAATCCTGTGTACTATGTGGTGGTGGGTTACAGAGACAGTATCCTAAGAGGAAACTACTTTTTTGAAAGACCGGGACTTACACTATATTTTTGGGTGGTCACAATAGTACTTTTATTTATCGGACTTAGACTTTTCAATAAGTTAAGACCACATTTTTCAGATGTATTATAAGGAGAAGTATGCAGAGCAACTTAGCAATAAATGTCTGTGGTGTAACAAAGATTTACAGACTGTATGATAAGCCTATAGACAGGTTAAAGGAAAGTATTTCCCTCACACATAAAAAATATCATAAGGAATTTTTTGCCCTGGATAAAATATCCTTTTGCGTGGAGAAGGGTTCTACGGTGGGCATTATCGGAACAAACGGTTCGGGAAAGTCCACCATACTGAAGATAATAACAGGTGTATTAAATCCCACCACAGGAAGCGTGGAAGTGGACGGTAATATATCAGCACTTCTTGAGCTTGGTGCGGGTTTTAACATGGACTATACAGGTATTGAAAATATCTATATGAACGGCACCATGATGGGATTTTCAAAGGCACAGATGGATGAAAAGCTTGATGAGATACTTGAGTTTGCGGATATAGGCGACTTCGTATATCAGCCTGTAAAGACCTATTCATCAGGTATGTTTGTGCGACTTGCCTTTGCACTTGCAATCAATGTGGAACCTGAAATATTGATAGTGGATGAGGCACTTTCCGTGGGAGACGTTTTCTTCCAGGCAAAATGTTACAGGAGAATGGAAGAGATAAGAAAGACCGGTACAACCATACTTATGGTAACTCATGATATGGGAAGTGTAATAAAATACTGTGACAAGGTAATACTTCTTAATAAGGGAAAATTCCTTGCAGAGGGACCTGCCGGAGAGATGGTGGATTTGTACAAGAAGATACTGGCAGGAAGAATGGATGATCTTGAAGCGGACCTTGCAAAGAGACTTGACAGTAATTTTGCGGATATGATGGAACTTAACAATGACATCAATAAAACTCATGTAAAAGAACATGACGGACTTATGAAGGAAAAAATGTCAATCAATCCGAATAAGACCGAATACGGTGACGGTAGGGCGGAGATTTATGACCTTGGAATATTGGACTCAAAGGGTGAGCTGACCAACCTTTTACTAAAAGGTGAGGAGTTTACGATTAGAGAGAAGATAAAATTCAATGCAAATATCGAGTCGCCTATATTCACATTTACCATCAAGGATAAAAAGGGTACAGAACTTACAGGAACCAATACCATGTTTGAAGGTGTGGAGGTAAAACCTGTAAAGCCGGGTGACGATGCGGTAGTGGAGTTTAAGCAGAAGATGACCTTACAGGGCGGTGAGTACCTTTTAAGTATGAGCTGTACCGGATTTGAGAACGGTACACATGTGGTTTATCACAGATTATATGATGTGACATTCATTACAGTTATCTCAAACAAGAACACTGTAGGTGTATATGATATGGAGTCGAAAGTAAAGCTTACTCAAAATAGCAAATAACGGGAGAGAAAATGGGTTTTTTAGAACTTGCAAAAAAGTATGGAAAAGATGAATACGGGCTTTTGAAGGAAAATCCCGGCCTTTGTAACTTGTCGTTTTTCTCATCTTTGGCACTTGGAAATACCGAGTGGCTTAATATAAAGGGAAGGACATTGTTTCTGGGAAGTCAGGTAGTCGTACTGGATGATTTGATAAAAAAATCAAAAGTATATGTCTATGAAGAAGAACCTGAAAAACTTGAAAGTATAAAAGCTGTTTTTGAAAGCAATATAGAGTATATTCAAGCTTTTGAAAACATAGATTTTAATGAGTTTGATACTGTAATTGCCTACGGCAGTGATATGGTATCTAAGCTTATGAGCGTGAAAAAACCTGATAAAAAGATTGTGCTGATATTTGATAACAGGTACGGACTTAATTACTTTGAAGATGAGTTTGGCGATAAGAATGCACTAAGTGTAAAAGATGTAAGAAATTGGATAGGTAAGAGCGATACATATTACCCGTATCCTAATTACAGATATGTATACAAGCTCTTTTCAGATAAGGAAATGCCGGGTGCAGGAGAACTCTCACAGATAAAGGCATACGATTATCCTAAGTTTGCACTTAAGGATATCGGAGACAGATTTTGTGAAGCGGCAAAGTCAAATGATTTTGACAGCTTTGCAAACTCATATGTCATAGTATCAGGTGGAGATGAAGAGAGCATCTATATAAAATACAACAGAACCAGACTTCCGAAATATCAGATAAAGACTGAAATAAGGCGCAAAGATAACAAGAAGTATGTTGTAAAATCCGCGCTGAAAAAGGACGGTATTCCACATATCTTAGGTATGTATGACAAGTCAAAGCTTATTAAAAATGACAATGTAAATGTACTTAAGGGAGTGTTTAAAAATGCCGGAGAGATAAACTTTGAGTTTATTGAGGGAAAGTCTTTAAGTACCGTATGTGAAGAGTGCATTGAATACAGCCTTGATAAATTCATTGAAAAGCTTTGTGAGTATATTGATAAGATAATAGATAAGGATGCACTGAATCTTGATGCGATATTTGACAACTTTATCTTTGAAGGTGACAAACTGACCGCCATTGACTGTGAGTGGGTATATGACAGCTCGATGGATTTTATAAATGACAGAAAGACTTTTATAAAGTATCGTGCATTGCATAACTTCTATCAGAATAATGCAAAGAAGATTAAGGATAAGTTCAACCTAAGTGAAGAACAATTCCTCTTAAAGTTTGAGATAGATGATATGGACGGGCTTGACTTTATAGAAAGGCAGTTCCAAGAGTATATACATGGAGATTATCAGGAAGTTTACCTTGACAACTACTTTGTAGAGACTGTAAGCCGTGATATCCTGAATGAGGGAATTGAAGCTTTAAAAGAATTGCCGCATGCAAAGAATAAGATAAGAGAGCTTGATGCGATAAATCAGGACAGAGAACTGGCTATAAAAGAGATGACAAGGCTTAGAACTCTGACAGACAATCATGTAAATAATCTGGGTATAATCATAGATAACTTAAGGCATGAGAATGAAGAACTTGCAAAGACTCTGAATGTATATAACGGCAACCTGTCAATACCATTCAGAATCAGAAGAAAGCTCAGTACCATCTACAACAAAAAGTATCCTAAGGGAAGTATTGAGAGAAAGAAGTTAAACTACAGGATAATGAGTATCACTCACCCTATAAAATATTTCAAGTTGACACATTCCGCTGAAGGCAAGAATCTCATTGAGGGCGAATTCAAGATAGGTGATATATACAGAGAAAAGGGCAAGCTTAATTTCCCATATGTGGAAAACCCGAAGGTAAGTATTATCATTCCTGTATACAACCAGATACATTATACCTATGCCTGTCTGGTATCACTGCTTGAAAATACAGATGAATACAGCTATGAAGTGATAATTGCGGATGACGTTTCAACCGATGCGACAAGTGAAATAGACAAGTTTGTATCGGGGCTTGTGATTGCAAGAAATGAAACCAATCAGGGCTTTTTGAAAAATTGTAACAATGCCGCAAAAAAGGCAAGGGGAGAGTACATCTTTTTCTTAAACAATGATACTACAGTGGAAAAGAACTGGCTTCCTCCGCTTATAAAGCTGCTTGAGTCAGATAAGAGCATAGGCATGGTAGGCTCCAAACTGGTATACCCTGACGGCAGACTTCAGGAGGCGGGAGGCATCATATGGAGTGACGGCAGCGGATGGAACTACGGCAGATGTGACGACCCTAACAAGCCTGAGTATAACTATGTCAGAGACGTGGACTATATATCAGGTGCCGCGATAATGCTTAGCAGAAAACTTTGGGAAGAGATAGGCGGATTTGATACAAGATATGCGCCTGCATACTGTGAGGATTCGGATCTTGCCTTTGAGGTAAGAAAGAGAAACTTGCGAGTGGTATATCAGCCGCTCAGTGTAGTAATTCACTTTGAGGGTGTATCAAACGGTACCGACGTCAACGGCACGGGGCTTAAGAGATATCAGGTGGAGAACAACAAAAAGCTTCAGGAAAAATGGAGTGATGAGTTTAAAAATCAGTATGACAATGTGGGTGTGCCGAATGCCTTCAGAGCCAGAGAAAGAAGCAGGGGCAAAAAAGTTATTCTGTTTGTAGATCACTATGTGCCTACATTTGATAAGGATGCAGGTTCAAAGACTACATTTCAGTATATAAAGATGTTTATAGAAAGAGGATATGTAGTGAAGTTCCTACCTGACAATTTTGCAAAGTCAGAGCCGTACACCACCATATTGGAGCAGATGGGAGTGGAGGTACTCTACGGCAATGAGATGAGGACAAATATATTTGAGTGGATTGAAAACAATCAGTCAAATATTGATATTGCCTACCTCAACAGACCTCATATCGCCACGAAGTATATTGATTTTATCAAGGAAAAGACAAATATCAAGGTCATATACTATGGACATGATTTGCATTTCCTTCGTGAGAGGCGCGAGTATGAGCTTACCGGGGACGTGGAGAAGAAGAATGCAAGTGCATACTGGAAGAGTATGGAACTTGATCTTATGAGAAAGGCGAGCATAAGCTACTACCCGTCAAGTGTAGAGGTGGACTACATACATACCTTTGATAAGAAGATAAACGCCAAGGCAATCACCGCTTACGTCTTTGATAAGTTTATGGATATAGATTACAATCCTGATATCAGAGAGGGTGTACTGTTTGTCGGAGGATTTTCACATCCGCCGAATGCCGATGCACTGAAGTACTTCCTTGATAATATGTGGGATGAAATATACGCACAGATAAAAGCACCGTTTTATATAGTCGGATCCAATGCTACAGATGAGATCAAGGCAATGCATAATGAGGCAAAGGGTATCATTTTCAAAGGCTTTGTCAGTGAAGAAGAGTTAAAAGAGCTATACACCAAGGTAAGGCTTGTGGTAGTACCTCTAAGGTACGGAGCGGGAGTCAAGGGTAAGGTAATAGAGGCGCTCTACTACGGAGACCCTGTAATCACCACAAGTGTAGGTGCGGAGGGCATAGACAACTCATATAATCAGATGCTTGTGGCGGATGAACCAGCCGAGTTTATAACAAAATGTGTCGCGCTCTATACCGATAAGGAAGCTCTAAAGAATATGCACCTTGAGGCGACAGAGTATGTAAAGAACAGACACAGCATAGATGCGGTGTGGAAGATAATTAAAGAGGATTTTTAGGTTCTATGTCAAGTGTTGGGGTGGGTTGATTTTTCAGCCCACTTTTTACATAAAGTATTTTTTGAATTACATATAATACTCAGATAATTAAAACAATATACACAATTAAGACAGATATAAATACGAAATCAAGAAAAGAAATAAAATAAAATGCCGTTTTAATATAAAAATTTAAAAAATACTATTGACAAGAAGAAAAAATCTGATATACTGTAGACATAAACAAAAGAGAATATATTCTTAGAAAGTTTGATGAACGTATCCACGAGGAGGAAGCAAGCAAGCAGCAGATTTGCTAAGTGGAAATAAAAAAGGAGGTACGGTCCGAAGAAAACGTAAGTAATGGTTAGACTTTGATCTAATCCGGAACCTATAAGAAGATTATTTAGATAATATATTATTGAAAACTTTAAAAGTTACTATCTGAAGAATCGGTTAGGATAGTATTCGTATAAGTCTTATGACGAGAAAGTGAGATTCGTACGAGAGATAGACCGTGTAGATAGATTGATAACAACCATGTATTAGAAGTGAAAGGAAGCTTATAGGAGGATAAATTAAAAACTGAATAGCAATAACTATACAGGATGTCAATAATTTTTAGGAGGCATCAGATATAGAAATTCCGGTTTATTAGAAAGAGAGGATTAATCCATTGGAGCCAGGAATATGTTGAAGAGAGCGTTGATGTGGAAGGTCGGTGCTCTCTTCTTATTGTGTATAAAAGAGTTTATACGGTAGAATATTCACAAAGAAAGGTTATGGAAAGGTCTTCGTATAAGAATTTAGTTAGCGTTTACTAACTAAAATCCGCTTTGTGCAATTTAACCCAAATATATTGCATATATTTTAGAGTCAAATTTTTAAATAAACTATAAAATTAGACTTGAATAAGATTTGATATAAAAATTTTATGTAATTATACTTGTATAAAATTTATAAAGATTATAGATATATATAAAAAATATAAATAAATACTTTATATTTTGACTCTATTCTGATAAAATATGTACAGATAAAGTGGTTATGTATATTAGCATACTGACTTATATCAAATAGATTAGCAGGGAGAATATAATGAAGAAGCAGACAAAGCTGGCATTACTCGTAGGCGCTATGAGTGTTGCAGGTGCGATGACATCTTTTGCTGCAACAGGTTGGCAACAGGAGAACGGTACTTGGGTATACTATGACAAAAACGAGGAGAAATTATCACAGAAGTGGCAAAAATCAGGGGACTATTGGTATTATTTGGATGATTTGGGAGATATGGCAAAAGATTCTCTTATCGATGACGGAAACGCTACATACTATGTGGATGTAAACGGTGTAATGGTAAGAAATCAGTGGGTTGCTGTGCCGAATACAAATGACTACGACAAGGATGAGCCTGATCAGTGGTGGTACTATTTTGGTGACAACGGAAAAGCATATAAGAGAAACGAATCATCTTCAAGTGATGTTTCTCTAAAGACTATCAACGGAAAGAAGTATGCTTTTGATGTTGACGGAAAGATGCTTTTCGGATGGGTATCACAGGGTGAGAGACTTATAGATCAGGATGCATGGAAGAATGCAAAGTATTACTTCGGTGATGCAAATGACGGTGCAATGACTACAGGTTGGAGAGAGATTATGGTTCATGACGACAATGCAAGAACCATGGAAGAACAACCGAATATTGATTACTGGGATACCGATCAGGTAAGATGGTTCTATTTCAATGCCTCAGGTAAGAAAGAGGTAAAGAGTCTTGGAAAGACCATCAACGGAAAGAAGTATGGATTTGACGAAGACGGTAGAATGATTGCAAGCTGGTATACGGAGGCTACTCCTTCTACAGCAGTTCCGAAATCACAGAGAGCTCAATACAGCGAGAGCTTTATGTACTTCTCTACACCTGAGGACGGTGCAAAATCTACAAAAGGATGGTTCAAAGTTATTCCGGGCTACTTCCTTAACAAGGGTAAATGGGAAGAAGACGGCAGTGCCTGGTACTATGCAGACGGCAAAGGTCATTTGATTGCAAATGAGATAAAGACCATTAACGGAAAGAAGTATGCTTTTGACGATAAGGGCGGAATGATATCAGGTCTTGCATTGTTTGAGATGAAGCAGCTGCCAAGCGGTAAGTATTCTACTACAGAGTTTGTAGATAAGCTTGGTAGAGACGGTAAGAAGATTCCGTATGAGACTCAGGAGAATATCGAAGAGTCCATCGGTAAGATTCATTACAGTGAATTCTTGTCAGGTAAGTATCGTATGATGTACTTCGGAGACGGTAAGGACGGTTCTCAAAAGTACGGCAAGCAGAGCATTAAGCTTGATGATGAAAACAGAACGTTCTATTTCAGAGAGGCAGGTTCCAACAGAGGTGCCGGATTTAACGGAATAAGAGATGATAAACTCTATATCGGAGGTCTTAATATAAAGGCCGATCAGTATGACAAGTATGAAGTTGTTGTAGTTGATAAGAGTAACGATAATCAGCTTGTATTTAAGGGAACTGTAGGAGAACTTCTTAATATGCCGGGATATGTATCTTCTGTAGAAGAGACTGAGAAGAAGACTACATGGCATATAACAACACCGAATTCAAATTATCAGGTGAAGTTACTCAGTAATGCCGGAGTTGTTCTAAAGAGCGGAACAAAGAGAGACGTCGAGGACTACAAGATAAGAGTAAACAACAAGGTGGTTACAACTGTTACACTTGAATAGAGAAATTTATAAAGTGAATCATTTTTGAAATCTTAAAATAAAAAGGGGCTTACACAAAGCGTGTAGCCCTTTTTATTATGCTCCCATTATTTCTTTGGTCTCTATTTCAAAGTTGCCGTCATCGTCTACATTCATCACCATGTATGTAGGTATATGACCTGCCTGTCTCGGATAGCCGAGTGAACCCGGATTTAGTACGGTCACTCCGTCTATAGTCTTTAGATAAGGTCTGTGTGTATGTCCGTACATTGCAAAGTCACAACCTCTGGCGAGAGCTTCGTCTTTGAGTATTGAGATATCCATGCTTACACCGTACTGGTGTCCGTGTACAAGGAGTGCCTTGTGATTTTTTATATTGACTTCTTTTTCGGCAGGGAGTTGCGAAAAGAAATCATTGTTTCCCTTTACCATAAGACATGCACATGTAGGGTCAAGCATAAGGCTTATCTTTGTCTCGCTGCCTTCGCCGTCACCCAGATGGATGAACATGTCGAAAGGTTTTTCTATTGATATTACCTTTTTTAAAATATCGTCTACTCTGTGTGTGTCACTAACAATCAGTATTTTCATAAATTTCCCCCAGCTTTTGTTTCATTGCTGTAAGTGCCTTGCCTCTGTGGCTTATCTTATTCTTTTCCTCAGAACTTATCTCGGCACTTGTTTTTTGATATTCAGGTAGGTAAAGTATAGGGTCATAGCCGAATCCGTTAGAACCTAAGATTTGTGTGGCAATCAGCCCTTCCATACTGCCTTCACAAAATAATGTGGTACCGTCTTCCAGTATAGCACAGATACAGGCTTTAAATCTTGCACTTCTTTCATTTCCGGAGGCATTTTTTAATCTGTCTATTATATTTTGATTTTTTATAGTGTAGGAGGTGTCCTCGCCCATATATCTGGATGAGTATACTCCGGGCTCGCCGTCGATATAATCCACTTCAAGTCCGGAGTCATCAGACATTACGATACCGCCTGTAATTTCCCAAATAGCTTTTGCCTTTATATAAGCGTTTTCCTTAAATGTCGTTCCGGTCTCTTCAATATCAAGTGATACTCCGGCTTCTTTAGCGGAGATTATATCAAAATTAGGCAAAATAGCTCTGATTTCTTCAAGTTTATGCTGATTTCCGGTTGCAAAAATAATTTTCTTCATACTGTATTAAAACCTTTATTTAGTCTTTTTAGGCGGTCTCGGTCCCATATATTGATAAAATCTGGTTTGTAACATACCGTTGTAAATCTTGCGGTTTTTATCAGGTTCTCTTCCAATATACTTACAAGCATCGTCATATGAGGTTATAAGATAAAGCGACCAAGAGTCAAGGTTTGCATACCTCTCACCTATAGCCTTGTATATAGCCGGAAGGTTTTCTTTTTCTTCAAGTCGTTCACCGTAAGGCGGATTTGTAATGATAAAACCGTATTTTTTCGGATGTGACAGACTTGCGACATCTCTACACTGAAGGTGAAGCATATCTATGACTCCGGCTCTTGTGGCATTGCTTCTGGCTGCCTCTACAATATTTTTATCAATATCATAGCCTTGGATATCAACACCTGTGTCGATATCCACCATTTCACGTGCTTCTTCATAAGTATTATCCCAAACTTTTTTTGAAATAAGATTAGACCACTTACAACTTAAAAATCCTCTTTTTAGCCCAGGGGCAATATTTGCGGCCATCATAGCTGCTTCAATGACAAATGTACCGCTGCCGCAGAACGGGTCTACAAGTATTCTGTCTTTTTTCCATGGAGTCAGCATAATGAGCGCGGCTGCAAGAGTCTCTGTAATAGGAGCTTTTGCAGTCATAGTTCTGTAGCCTCTTTTGTGAAGTGATACTCCGGTGGTGTCAAGTCCCACAGTAACAATATCCTTGTTTATAGAAACACGGAGCGGATATTCGGCACCGGTTTCTTCAAACCAATCTTTTTTGTAGATACGTTTCAGTCTTTCGACCATAGCTTTCTTTACAATGGACTGGATATCGGAAGGTGAGAAGAGCTTGCTTTTAACTGATGTAGATTTGCTGACCCAGAACTTTCCGTCGACAGGAATATATTCTTCCCAAGGGATATCTGCGACCGAGTCGAACAGCTCGCTGAAAGAGGTCGCCCTAAATTGTGCAACATTTATCATTACTCTTTCGGTCGTTCTAAGCCACATGTTGGCTCTTGCAACGGCTTCGTCATCTCCTTCAAAGTATACCCTTCCGTCTTCGACTTTGGTGATATCATAGCCTATATCTACGATTTCTTTTTTCAGTACTGCTTCAAGTCCGAAGTGGCAGGGCGCGTATAACTCAAATATTTTTCTCAAGTTTTATCTCCTTTAATACATCGCCGTCAAGGTCGTATATGGTAAAAATATCATCATCAAGTATTGCATAGGAGTTGGGATTTTGTTCCTTGGGCAGTGATGCGGATCCCGGATTTAATATATAAATATCTCCGGATTTTTTCGCTATCGGAAGGTGGACATGTCCGTATATGAAGGCACTTCCTTTGGCAAGCTTCGGCATATGATCCTCTCCGTATATATGTCCATGTGTTATGAAGAAATAGATATCATTGAATATGCCTATACAGTAGTCGGATTGCATTGGAAAATCCAAGACCATCTGATCAACTTCGGAATCACAGTTTCCTCTGACTGCAATGATACTATCCTTATATTCATTGAGCATTGCAAAGACTTCCTTGGGACAGTAATCTTTAGGCAAGTCATTTCTAGGACCGTGGTATAATAAGTCACCAAGTAGTACCAGTTTTGAAGCATTGCTTTCTTTATATTTCTCAATAATCTTTTTTGTATAGAATGATGAGCCGTGAATGTCGGATGCAAAAAAGTATTTCATATTAGGATTCCTGCGCTCTGAACTCTATATTTTGTGTAGCGGCATCCATTGAATCTATTATTGCAAGTGATTCCAAGCGGAAACCTAAGTTCCTTATGGCACGGCCGCCGCTTTGGAAGCCTTTTTCGATAGCAATACCGATACCTTCTACACTTGCACCTGATTCATTGACAATTGAGATAAGTCCTTGAAGTGCACAGCCGTTTGCAAGGAAATCGTCAATTATAAGTACCTTGTCTTTAGGACCTAAAAACTTCTTTGAAACGATAACCTGATTCTTGCATTTGTGTGTGAAGCTTTCAACCTCTGCAGTGTACATATCACCGTCAATGTTTATGGATTTTGATTTTTTGGCAAAGACTACCGGTACACCGAATTCTAATGCGACAATAGCAGCGATACCTATACCTGAGGACTCTATTGTCAAAATCTTGTTTATATTTTGTGAAGCAAACTTTGACTTAAATTCCTTTGCCATTTCTAAAAAGAGTTGTACATCCATCTGATGGTTTAAAAAAGAATCAACTTTTACAACATTACCTTCTTTGATAACTCCATCCTTTTTGATACGCTCTTCTAACAGTTTCATGAAAAATCCTCTCCTTTTGAAAACACATAAGTGTTTAGCGTGTAAGCATTAGCATCTCAAGTGCCAGCTTATCATTGATATTACCTTGTTTTATAGCTTCTTCCAACTCGATTGCATTTTTTACATAAGATAAAAGCATAGCCATATCAAAACCTCTTGCTTGACGCATCAGATTCCTTACTACATAAGGATTTAATTTCATATTTGAGGTTATATCCTTTTCGTTAAAACCGGCTGCTATCAATTCCTTGATTTGCAAAAGTTGGTTAAACTGTCTTGTGATGAGAATCATTATTTTCAGCGGTGGTTCTTTCAAAGCTACCAAATCTTCATATATATCTAATGCATCCTGTATCTTATTATTGGTAATAGATTTTATCAATTCAAAGATTCTGTTTGTCAGACTTATGCTTGTTATAGCCCTTATATCTTCCTCTTCTATAATATCTTTGTCAAGAGTAAAGGATAAAAGCTTTTCCAACTCGCTTTTCAGTCTTTCCATATCATTTCCCACTCTGGCAATGAACAGGTCCATATTTGAAACTGTGATTTTTTTGCCGGATTTATTTATGATATTTCCCGCCCAATTTATCAGTTCATCATTGGTAGGATGATTCAGTTCTGCAATATATCCAAGCTCTTTTATTTTTTTGTAAAGCTTGGAACGTTTATCCAAGTCGTTTTCCACAAAAATGATTTTTGTGCTATCGGGCTTATCTGATATATAGTTTAAAAACTTATCGTTTCCGGATTTAAACCACCGGCTTCCTTCTATAAGGATACATCTGTATTCTGAAAAGAAGGGAAGAGTATTTGCAAATTCGATAACGGCATCTGCATCTGTTCCTTTTCCTTCAAAATAAGCAAAATTCATTTGGTCTTCACCTACGATAGCTGCTTTAAGTCTTTTTTTGTAGCTGTTCTTTAAAAATTCATCATCACCTGATAGTACATAAATGCCTTTGAATGTAGAAGTTTTCAAATCATTATTTAATACTTTCATGTGCAAGATTATAACATGAAAGGGTGAAAGCCTCCAGTGTAAATAGAGAGTATTTCAGGAAAAAATACAGTTTTGGGTCAACTTAAAAAAATAGAAAAATAGAAAAAATTTAAAAAAGTTGTGTCAAGCATAAATGATCCTGAATTATTCACGATACAATATTTAAATTAAGTACTGTGCTATAAATCTTT
>NZ_DBHIEQ010000025.1:0-22420 GCF_057250505.1 Lachnoanaerobaculum sp.
TATCCCTTATCTGACTACGATAGTACCACATATACAGAATATTTTCAAGTTTTTTTAATATAATTTACATCTATATTACAATACATAAAATGGCATTAAAGCTATGGTTAGTTGTACTGATTTTCAGCCATAAACTCTATTAGTAAACTCTATTAGCAAGCACAGTAAGTGCATATGCACTTACGAAAAAATGGACTTTAGTGTTCCACAATGGAGCTGCTATTTTCGTCCATTTTGCTTGCTGGGGAAATCCCCAAACCCCTGTAAAAAATATAAAAAATATAAAATAAGCAGAAAATCTTTACTTATATTTTATCTTGATTTATAATATAGCTAGTATCAATTATCACACAATATCAAAAAGGAGGAACGGCGTTTGAACATATTTAGAGAACTAAAAAATTTAGCTTTAGAAAAAATAAATGAAGGCAAATTGTCCTATACTTTCGGAGATTTAAATTTTCAATTTTATGAAAGTAATGTGTGTGAATTTAATATTTCTACCATTACAGCAGATTTCCCTGTAATAAAATTTGAAGAAAGAAGCGATGAAATATTTACAGTTGCTGTTGCAGAAAAAAATGGAACTGAGGAAATATTATATGCAAAATCAAAGCAATTCCAAATGGATGACAGTATAACCACTTTATTACGATATTTTGATTATGGAAAAGATATAAATATTGTCGTCGGAGATTTATTAAAGTTGTAAATCAGGAGTTTTCTTGACAAAGAAATATAAAAATAAATGAAACCTGTATATCAAGTTTGTGCTTGATTTTACAGGTTTTTTCTTTTGTAAACTTTTAAATACATCTATGAATTTGGAGGTTATAATATGGCAAACAGAACAAGAAATAACGGAATATACCTTATGCTTTCCGATGATGAACTTAAAATTTTAAACAAAAAATATGAGCTCTCCGGTTGTAAAACCTTGCGTCAGTTTATTATGAAATGCATCCTTGGCAAGGATATTTTTGTATTGGATATGACAGTTTTTAGGGAACTTTCCGCAAGTATAGGTAGAATAACTGGCAGCATAAATCAGATTGCAAAGCGGGTAAATTCCACTGCAGTGATTTATAAAGATGACATCCTTAATATACAAGAGCTACTAAAAAAGCAGGGAAAAGATATTTACTCTCTGCGAAAAAAACTATATGACCTTGGAAATTTAGAAACCATAAATACGGAGGAGATATAATGGCTGTTACAAAGATTCATCCCATAAAAAAAACTTTGCACTTAGCCCTAAACTACATCATGAATGCTGATAAAACTGATGAAAAAATCCTTATTTCCTCTTTTAACTGCAATCCTAAGCTGGCTCATCTTGAGTTTGAGCAGACAAAAAGAGAATGTAATTCCAAGGCAAAAATATTGGCAAGGCATTTAATTCAATCTTTCGCTCCCGGAGAAACCACTTCTGAGCAGGCACACAAAATAGGACTGGAACTATGCGAAAAAGTCTTTCAAGGAAAGTATGAGTATGTACTCACTACCCATATAGATAAGGGGCATCTTCATAATCATGTTATATTTAATAATGTAAGTTTTGTAACTGGTAAGGCGTATCAAAGCAACAAAAGAAGTTATCATCAAATCAGAACTGTCAGTGATGAGCTTTGTAAAGAAAACGGTTTATCTGTCATTGATGAAAACTATAAAAAATTCAAGAACAGATATTCCACAAATGGTAAAAGCTATATTGAATATATAGAATTTAATAAAGGCAGTTCTTGGAAAAACAGGCTTCAGCTTGCCATTGATAAAGCAATTCTAAAGTCCGGTACTTACGAAGAGTTTTTAAAAGCAATGGAAGATTTAGGATATGAAATTAAGATTGGAAAGTATCTTTCATTCCGCCATGAAGACAAAAAAGATACAGGAAGATTTACAAGAACAAAGGCAAATGTGCTTGGAGAAGATTATACCAAAGAGCGAATTAAAGAAAGAATTGAAGATCCAACCAAACAGCAGACTTATAATAAAGAACAGCTTTATGACAAACTCTCTTATAAAAAGCCGGATACTATTGTAAATATAAAGAACAATGAAAAGGTAAAATCCTCAAAAGGTTATGAAGTGTGGGCAGGTAAACATAACATGAAAACCATGGCTTCATCTTTAAACGAAATGAGAAAATATGGCATAAACACCTATGAAGAATTGGAATCAAAATTAAAGAAGGCGGCTTCAAACAGACAACAATTATTAGATCGGATAAAGCAAGCTGAACAGGAAATGAAATCCATATATTCTGTGATAGAAAATAAAAACACCCTTTCTAAAAATCAGCTGATCCATGACATATATATTGAAGATAAGGAAAATAACGCATTTTATGAAGAATACAAGCCACAGATTATTGCCTACGAAATCGCCTTAAAAGAACTTGAAAAATCAGGATACCGTACATTAAGTATTCCGGAACTGTCAGATAAATATACTGTTTTGGAACAGAAAAAAATTAACCTTATGGAAGAATACTCCTATCAAAACTTCATGCTCCACGATCTTCAACAGGCAAAGAAAAATACGGATATATACCTTAACAATCATCTTGAAAAATAAAAGAAGGAGACCGCTCCTACCTGATTTTTGGTAGAAAGCAGCCTCCTTCTTTATAAATAACAGATTAGATAAACACAGGGGAAGACATTTTCTTAAACAAACCTAAATATCCCAGGAAAAACGGCAGGATTCTTTATAACTTGTCCATTTCTATAAGATAATCTTCCCTTCTTTTCCATACAACTAAAGAGATTATACCTATTATAATATAGTTTACCACCTGATTGGCTAAATCATTATTTAAAAGGGGTAGAAAATAAGATTTTTCATTTGTAATAAATCCATGTACTAAAATACAATACACTGTCATTGAGCTGAAAAACGATATAGCTAAATTAAGAATCTTTCCAATCAATCCAAATTTATCATGAATTAACTTGAATAAGACAGAATATAGCACTACAGCCACTATTGCCGCTAATATATCCCAAAAATATACGGCATATCCGGATGAAACCTTGACAGAAAAATAATGGTGAGTATAGTACCAACTTGCTATAAATACCGCAAGCTTATCCATCGCAAATAAGCTTATTTTTACAAATGTTGTTCCTACAAACAGGATAACTCCCAAATATAGTATAATTAAGGCTATAAAAATAACAATCATATCATTTCATCCTTTCTACTAAATAATTATACTACAATACTCCTATTCTTTTAGCAAATCTTTATTTGATATCAGGTCATTTCCTACAAGTGCTAACCCCATCTCACTTAACATCATCGCTTTAAATTCCCAATTCTTCAATTTAAACAATTTTTAAGATTCATCAAACACATCAAGATCTTCGTTATTCTTAGTAATCTTTTTGAGCAACATCATTTCAACCAAGTATAGTGCACCTAAAATATTCAAAATATTTTCCTGATTTGCATATCTTAAATTTTCAAAACGGTTATGCTTAAGACTAGTGAACGCAGTCCACCAACGTAATTTTTTACCAGGCTGACTTAGATTCCAATTGTAAAACGGTTCTATTTCTATGTCATATCCTATTAGTTCTATCTTAGTAGTAACTATCTCGTGATTATTTTTAAAAATATACTGTGCATAATCTGTAATTGATTTTCCGTCCTTCATACTATACTCACAAAACTCTTTGAAAATAGTATCCAATTCTGCTCCAGTAGCTTGAATAAGCAATGCATAACCATTGGAAAACGACTTATAATTACTCTTATGCAGTTCAACATATTCCAGAGATTCCAAAAATCTCTTTTCTAGGAGTAAATAATATCGCCAATATTTCTGCATCATCTCCAACCTGTTCATTTGTACTTTCTCCTTCACCTTATCTTTTGCTGCAAGTGTATCATACATCAAAAAATTTTTGTAGACAAAATTATAACTATATAGATTATGAATATAATACATTGACTGCATTCCATCCAATAGCAAATTATTCATTAACGGAATATGGAGATCATCCCCCCCTGATATATTGCCATAATTTTTTTTGATTAAATTAATAGTATCGTTGAAAATATGTATGCCTATCTCCTTATTTTTATCTTTCTAATCCTTTTTTACTTTTCATATTCACTTGTTCTTTTGATCTGCTATCCGTTTTTTCTTTATAATCATTCAGTTTTTTTAGTGTTGAAGGCTTCTCTTTTGTATCTTGAGATTGTCCTCTGGCTTTTAACAGCTTGGCGGAATATACCTTAAAGTTTGTATATTGCTTTCCATTCTTTCCAATACTAAGCTTTTCTTTTCCTGAAAGTGAAACAAAATCCCCTTTTTTAAAGTCCTTTACTGCTTGAACCTGCTCATTATAAGCAAAGCAATTCATAAACTTTACATTCCCCATTCCGTCATTTTGAGCGATAGAAAAACTTGCAACTCTGAAATCCTGTCCCTCATTTGACCTTAGATCCTTTATTTCAACATCTGCGGTAAGATTGCCTTTGATATACTGCTTTCCTTGGTCATTATTATCTTTCAGACTTGTATTTTCCTGTGTTTGGTATTGCTCGTTTTCACTTATTTCTTCTTTGCTTTTTTCTTGAATGCCTGCATCTTTTTCTATCTCTTCCTGCTTTATATCTTTCGCTGTCTTGAGGTCTTCATCAATAAAGTCCATAAACCTTTCATCAATCAACCCCATATAAGAGTCATTCATATAGTTGTCATAGGCATTATCCAGTATGTCTTCATTATTTATATCTGTTTCCAGTGATATTATTCCCTTAATAAAATCACTATGGTTATACTCTGCCAGGAATGATAGCGTTTCTTTCATACTTTCAAAGCTGTTGTTTTGCATGTTTGAAATACTTTTTAAATCGTTTGCATATCTTCCGTTTATCCACTCAAACTTGCCGTTTTCTTTATTCTCTTTAATTCCTGATGCTATGACAAATTGTTCTCCTGAAAATAATACTGCCTGATTTTTCTTTACATCCAATACCGTTGTATATTCTCCCAGTGCTGTTTTAATAATATCTCCTTTTTTTAAGTTCATAAATTCCTCCATTTCTGTCTTTATACTTTATTTTTCTATTAAAGATTGAGAAAAGAGTACCCCTAAAAGATACTCTCTTCCCATATCTTCATATGATATTTTTTATCTGAATCCTACCTTGCCTCCTCAAAGTATTCCAACTGATTTTCCCTTGCACCTGTTTGACTGATTTGTTCCTTATACCCGTTTAATTTATCTACTACAGAGTTTCTATCCCTTTTATTAAGATCTCCGATACTTTGTACCTTGCTATCTCTAAAGTCGGCATCATACCTGTCCGCTACACCGTCCAAGTCCGTATCTTTTTCTAACGGATCATAGAAATTTCCCTCATCATCAATTTCAAGCCCCAGTACCTCTTTTAACTTTTCTTCATCCACATAGATAAGCTCATTAAAATCCCAAAAACCTATGCTTGCCTTTATCTGCACAAGCTCACTTCTATCACTTGCATCAAGAGGATCATAGGTGTACTGAAAGCTGTTCACTAAAGTATTATCAACATAGGTATTCATTTTATAATTGATTAAATCAAGGCTTGTCTGTATTTCATGCTTTTCATCAGGCGTAGTCGTATAAGCAAGCCCTATGTCGCTTAAATCAGGAAACAAAGTATCAAAATCCTCTATACTATGATTTTCCTCATACTCCTTATTTAAGAAATGAATCAATTCTTCTTTTACCTCTTCAAGTAATGAATTTTTCCCTTCTGTTACTGCTTCTTTTTGCCCCATATCTAAAAGATTATTTACCTCAGCAAGCCTTAATGTCTTTTCTTTTAGAAGCTGCGCCTGCGAAAATTTTTTTCCGATTTCAAGTTTTGCGGTTTCAAGTTGACTTTCAGTATCGTTAAGCTTGCCTAAAGTTTGCTCCAGTCTCTCAGGCATTTTATCAAGGACATTATCCATTCTTGTTATATTTCCTATACCGTCCGCTCCAAATTCACCATAATGATTCTCTTCGCCTTTTAGATTAAATTTATACTGATTGGAAAAACTGTCATAGTATGCAAATAAATCAAAGTTTCTGTACTCTCCGATTTTTACTTCTTCCGACTTAAAATCATCCGTCTTTTTTATGCTTTTTATCTTGCTGATTAAAAATTCTCCGGCTTGTCTTTTATCCGTATATTTTTTGCTGCCAAGAATAATAGAAGTGAATTTTGATACTGCTTCTTTATCCGACTTTTTCTCTGTTTCTATTGAATTTTCCCCTACATTCTCCAAACTTGACTGAATATATACTGCCTTATCTGTATTTTCTTCTCTATATGGCTCTACTGCTTTTATATCTTTTTTCAGATTTTCTATTTTATTTTTTAAATTTTCTATTTCTTTAGGGTAAACCTTTACCACCTTATCCTCAAGTTTATACAGGTTTGACTTGAAGTTGGACTCAAGCATTTTTAGCTTGGATACCTCCACATCAAGATCCATCTTCTCACGAATTAAAGGATTACCTGTAGCAAGTGCCTTTATTTCAGCATAATTTAATGTAGCCTCATCCACATCTTCTGCAACTCTTACCGGTGTTTTACTTGTCATTATCTGTGAAATATACTTTTGTTTATTTTCAAGTGTTTGGAAAAGATAAGCATCAAAGGTGTTTTCAGTTACATATCTGAAGATATAAACATCCTTATTTTCATTTCCCTGTCTTACGATTCTTCCGGCTCTTTGAGAAAGATCCGCAGGTCTCCATGGGACATCAAGATCATGAATGGCAATGAGTTTATCTTGTGCATTGGTTCCTGCTCCCATCTTCTGTGTGGAACCTAAAAGCACACGAATTTCTCCTTTCCTTACCTTATCAAAGATAACATCCTTTTCTCTGTTGTTGTTTGCATTATGGATAAATTCAATTTCCCCTTCAGGGATACCCATTACTATAAGCTTGTTTTTGATATCATCATAAATATTAAACTCGCTTGAGGGTGTAGACATATCACAAAAGACAAGCTGAGCCGACCTTTTATCTGCATATTTATCCCATATGCTGAAGATATTTTTTACACAAGTATTTACCTTGCTGTTCTCATCATCGGGAAGTAAGGGATTTATAAGCCTCTGATCAAGTGCCATCTTCTTTCCGTCATTAGTAATAAGCAGCATATTATCGACAGAGGAATCCACCTGTTTTGCTCGAACCTTATCCGCTCTTTCAGAAAAAGACTCCAATATTTCCTTTTGCTCCTCGGTAGGCTTTGTCTTTATGGTTTCAAAATGTGCATTTGGAACGGGAAGATTTAATACATCCGCCGTTTTTATATCCATGAACTGCTTAACCATGTTCATAAGCTCCGGGAGGTTGTAAAACTTTGAAAATCTTGTCTTACTTCTATATCCGTTCCCTTCAGGATTAAGCTCTATTGCCGTAACCGTTTCTCCAAAGGTAGATGCCCACGAATCAAAGTGCTGAAGGTGCATTTTTTTAAGTCCGTCATACTGAAGATACCTTTGCATGGTATAAAGTTCAGCCATACTGTTGCTAACCGGAGTTCCTGTTGCAAAAACAACTCCCTTACCACCTGTTATCTCATCCATATATCTGCACTTCATAAGCATATCACTTGACTTTTGCGAATCCGTTGCACTGATTCCTGAAACATTTCTCATTTTTGAAAACAGGTACAGATTTTTATATGAATGGGCTTCATCCACAAAAAGCTTATCAATTCCCAGTTCCTCAAAGGTTACCACATCATCTTTTTTATAATCATCATTAAGTTTCTTTAATTTTGCTTCCAGACTTTTCTTTGTCTTTTCAAGCTGCTTTACACTAAATCTTTGATCCCTGTCTCTTTTATACTCTCCGATAAATTCCACGATCTCATCGATTTGACTTTTAAGTTCATACTCCTGTCTTTCCTTTGAAATCGGGATTTTCTCAAATTGACTATGACCTATAATCACCGCATCATAGTCTCCTGTCGCAATCCTACTGCAAAATCTTTTCCGCTTGTCCGGTGTAAAGTCCTTTTCCGTAGCACAAAGTATATTGGCTGCCGGATAAAGCTCGTTAAACTCACGCCCGAACTGTTCCACGATATGATTTGGAACTACAAACATGGCTTTAGAACTCATCCCAAGCCTTTTAGACTCCATCGCAATTCCTATCATCTCAAAGGTCTTTCCCGCCCCTACTTCATGTGCAAGCAGGGTATTCCCTCCAAAAAGTCCCCTTGCTATTGCATCTTTTTGATGTGGTCTAAGCTTAATTTCAGGATTTATCCCATCAAAAGGCAAATGGCTTCCGTCATACTCCCTTAATCGAAGGGAATTAAATCTTTCATTATATTTTTTCACCAGTCTGTTTCTTCTGTCCACATCCTCAAAGATCCAATTTTTAAATTCTTCTTTTATAATTTCCTGTTTACTCCTTGCAAGCATGGTCTCTTTTTGATTTAGAACTGATGTTTTTCTTCCATCCGAATCAATTATCTGGTCATATACTTTAGTATCTCTAAGATTTAGACTATCCTCTATAAGCTTATATGCACTCACTCTGCTTGTTCCATATGTGAAATTAGCCAGGTCGTTATTTTTATCTGTGCTTTTTCCCTCTACCCTATACTCTCCCGTAAAATCAGTATATTTAATATCTATATTCCATCTGTTTGATGCGGAGGTCTTTAACAGATTAAACATAAAGCTCTTATAGTCTTTTTCAGGTATCCATGTAGAACCCATCTTGACAGTTATATCACTTGCTTCAAGAGTTTTCGGCATTACTTCTTCTAACTTT
The DNA here is from genome assembly GCF_057250505.1 of Lachnoanaerobaculum sp. NCBI lineage: Bacteria > Bacillati > Bacillota > Clostridia > Lachnospirales > Lachnospiraceae > Lachnoanaerobaculum > Lachnoanaerobaculum sp. The sequence goes on from NZ_DBHIEQ010000025.1 coordinate 8,790, forward strand.
TTCTTTTGATAATTAAGAGCTGATAATTCCTGTTTTAATACCGAAATTTTCTCTGTTATTTCTGATTTATGTGATAATTCTTCCTGCTTGGATCTTCCCCCGTCAATACCCGATTGTAATACCTGAGGCTTATCTAACTCCTCTTTATTTTTATTAACTTCATAATCTATATTTTTTATATATGCGTCTACTACTTCTATTTTCTCTCTGATATTACCTGATAAGTATTCATCTGCACTGACATAATTTCTTGAAAAATCTCCCAAATCTTTGGCTGATAAAAAAGGAGTGATATCACTTGGCTCAAAACTGTCAAGATTTAGGAATATCTCTCCTTTTAGTCCTTCTATCAGCTCTTTTCTTATATTTCCTGTAAGCTCCTCCATATACTCAAAGTTTACATTCCCTTTTTGAGATATGGAAAGAATCAGTGCTTCGCTTAAGCTATCCGTATGTTCAATTACCATAGCTTTTTTAATAGTTCTTTTTGTAAAAATGTCAGACTTACCGAGAAAGTTCCCCTCTTTATTAAGGTTTTCCAAGGTGGATACTAAAGAATAATTGGCATCTTCCTGCAATAATCTTTTATTTGCCCTTGAATTAATCAGTCCATATTTATTAGAAAAATCATCATAAAGCTTATTTAATCTCCCCTGTAAAGCTTTTATTTCCTCTTCCGGATAATCTTCCTTTTGATAGGTAATTACTCCTCTTAACGCTTTTTCTATTTCAAGATATGCCCCTATCTTCTCCTCATCAGCTTTATTTAAAAGTACTCTTTGCATAATGGAGTTTTCTCTAAAGTACACCTTATCTTCAATCACTGCATAGGAATAATTTTTAACATTGTCATCAGCCGGAAGTGTTTCTGTTTCAAGTTCCTCATTTAACTTCGCCTTTTCATAAGTGCCTTTGATATTTTTAATTGCATCCTCAAGCTGTTCTTTTATTGATTTACCTTCATCTGCAATGCAAGCAAGAGCGGTACCGAACCTGCCCGGTACTTCCTGCATACTACCAAGTACCATTTCAGGATTATCTACAAAGTATTTATTATAGCTTAGTCCCTGCCTGTTCTTATCAAGCTTAATCCAGTCCTCATCTATTTTTAACAGCCTGTCTCTTTTCTTTAAGAAAATAATATCACTTGTAACCTCTGTACCGGCTTCACCTTTAAATGTATTATTCGGCAGTCTTATAGCTCCCAGAAACTCTGCACGCTCACTTATATATCTTCTTATATCCTCATTTCTTTTATCCATTGTGCCTGATGAAGTTATAAAAGCAATTATTCCTTTGCTACGCACCTTATCCAGTGTTTTGGCAAAAAAATAATCGTGAATAAGAAAGTTGTTTTTTTCATACTCACGATCGGATACCCTATACTCTCCAAAAGGTACATTTCCTACAGCTATGTCAAAAAGATTATTTGAAAAAGCAGTTTCTTCAAAGCCTTTTACCTGAATGTTTGAATTGGGATAAAGCTTTTTAGCAATCTGCCCGCTGATACTGTCAAGCTCTATACCGTAAAACTTTGAGTTTTGCATTGACTTTGGTAGGTTTCCTATAAACCTTCCCGTTCCCATACTTGGCTCTAAGATATTTCCACTCTCAAATCCCATATCGGATAAAGTATGATAAATAGCATCTATTACTACCTTAGGTGTATAAAAGGCGGTAAGCGTACTTTCTTTAGCAGCCTCATACTCTAACTGTGATAGGTTTTCTTTTAAGAACATCCTTGCTTCCTGCCACTGACCTCCCCGCTCTTCATCAAATACATCTGAAAGTCCTCCCCAACCTACATACTTGCTTAAAATATCCTGCTCTTCTTTACTTGCATTTCTATTTTCTTTATTAAGTCTCTTTAGTACCTTTATTGCCTCAATGTTGTTTTTTAATCGCTCTGAGGGTGGTAGGACTTCATCTTCTCTTGTTATCCTGTAATTTGCAGGTATAATGTTTTTTGTATGTTCTCTACCTGTATATACATCTTCTTGTTTTAATGTTTCACTTAAAGATTCTTTATTTAAGACAGGTAAAGCTTCTTTATCTACACTTTTCTCTGGTGATTTTTCTTCTGTGGAAAGTATCTCAAAGTCAAGTTCGTTTTCATTTCTAAATGTCAGGATCTCACTTCCTGTAACAAAGCCGCTAAGATACTCTTCATTATCATCCAATTTTATTGTTTTACAGTTTCCATAATCACTTATTTCTGAAATCAGGTATTCCTTTCCTTGATATCTTACCTGCATACCTTCTTTAAAAATCGGCTCATTTACATTTTCTTGTTCATTTGCCTTTTTAATCTGTTCATTTATATAACCTGTAAGAAGTACATTTCTATGGTTATCATCAAGCAAGTAAGAGAGGTTTTGAAGCATTTCATGATAACTTTCATACTCGATTGCACGATTAGAATTAAGCATATATCCATTGTATCTCAGGTTTTGCTTTAGCTGTCTGTTTTTCATATCTAAAACAAGCTCCGCTTCATATCCGACTTTCCCGTCTATTCTGTTCGTTATATGCTCCGGTGCTTTTAATTTTCCTTCATCTACAGTCTTTTTAAGCAAAATAAATTCTTCATTTTGATAGTTATACTGATACCCTCCGGCTTCTTTTTCCTCTTTAAAAGTTAGAGCAGATATAATCTCATTCTTATCCCTAAGCTCTAATGCCTTTTCATTTTCTTCTTCAGCTAAATTAACTTGTATTTCACTTTCTTTGTTACTATGGGCAGTATTTTGATATACTTCATTTATTATCTCCTGACTTGGTGTTATGTTTTCATAAAGATAGGCAAACTCTCTTTTGTTTGCTTCATTACCGTCCCCTACATCCACTCTGTAATGTTCTTTTACTTCGCTGTCTACGATATGGTCAAAATAAAACTTTGAATACCCTAACCACTCATCTGTCATTTTCCCATACTTATCTTTGCCTACAGTTTCATTATGTATACTTACTTTTTCATCCAGTTCTTTTATTTCATTAAGAATATCCTTTGTAACAATCATACCTGTATAATCTTTTTCAGTCAGACTTGATTTTTCATGAAATTCCACCACCCAGTAATTATTTGGGGGTTGCTCTTTATATGATGTATTTTGATTTAAGATATTTTCTGTGCTGAAGCTCTTTTCTCTTTCTATTTGCAACTCATAGATTTTTTCAGCTTCTTCATAAGATACTTCTCTTTCATCCTGAATTAAAAGTATTTCTTCTTCCCTTTGTATATCCAGATCAATGGCGGTAGCATTTTCTTTATCCGTTATATCCTCTTTTTCCGGATTTGAATATTCTGTTTCTATATTTTCTTCTTTTGATTTTGGCTGTTTTTGTATACCGAATGTAATATCCTTACTTTCATATCTGTAATTCTTTATTAGGTTTTTAACCCTTACTGCAACCTGATTCCAGTTAAGTATAAGCTCCAGAGAGTTTCCCTTTTTAAGACCTATTCCCTTAGCATCATGCCATTCACTGCTTTCCATATTTCCTGATAAAGCATGAGTTCTTCCACCTGTGCCATACTCATTTTTTAAAAACTCCGCCTGCTCTGAAAGTGTATGATTTTCTCTAAAAAAGTCGGCAATACTTTTTTCTCCTCCTGAAATACCGCTTCCTTTCCTTAAATTTTCATCTATCTCATCTTCTGTGATAAATTCTTTTATCTTCGGTAATTCCATAAGACTGGAACTAAGTTCCTTCCTTGGTATCTCCAAATCATTTAACCTTTGTAAAATCTCATCCGGCTTATGAAAATGAAATATTAATATCCCCTTATTTTCCATATAGTCCTGTAAAAATATGCTGTATTCTTCTCTAAGTTTATTCCTAAATTCAGGACTTCTAAGCTTTTCTGTAAGTTCTTCGGTTTCATCAGGAAATCCTTGTTTTTCTGTTCGATCAAGAACCTGTAGGTAGTTTTCTTTTACATCATCTGCAAAATCTCTTTTTAAGTACCACAGCTTTTGGGCAAGTTCTTTTCTTTCATAGGAAAAAGCTTCAACCATCTCAACATTGGTTGCATATTCGCTGCTTTCAATAAGCTCTCCTATACGCTTTGAAGCATCAGACCATGATAAAATCTGCATCGGATTTTCTTTTGATGAAATATCATTGGATAAGTAGATTCCTTCTTTATCATACCATGCACAAACCTTGTTTCCGTCTACTCCATAGCCATTTCCGCCTCTAAAACTGCTTTGAAGGAAATCAGCTAATTCTTCTATACTTTTTCCTTTAGAATACTCAGCCAAAACCTTTAATCTTAAATTCTCTTCATTCCCTCCATAAATTAAAACAGTATCTATTTCTTTTTGCTGTAGGGGCAAGTTAAATCTTACCTGACCGCTTTCATTCTGGGCAAAAGAAAAAGAAGTCTTATTGACTTCCCTTTCACTATCTCTGCTGTTTGATTGTATTTTTCTATCTATGCCCAGACTATCTGTTCCAATACCATCCTCGTTAATGTCATATCGAGATTTTTCTTCAGTCCCGTATATTGCAGAAATTCTTCCGACTTCAGTTCTTTTGTAACCCCCCAAGCCTCCATCATTTTCGGCTCCTCCTTCTCCAAAAATTCCTGTACCTGCTCCTCTATATTTAGAAGATGCTCCATCAATGTCCCTCTGTAATACATGCTCTGATACTGATTCTCCCTGTTTTCTTTCAGGAATTTGAGCCTCTCTCTGCCAAATCTGTTCAGCCTGCTCTGATCTACTATCTTTGGCATCTTGATATTCGGTATCAAAACTTCCTCTCCGTCTTCCATCTTCTCCAAACTGTAGGTTCCCCCCTGTTTCTCGAATAGGTTCTCCTTGATTACCGGGATGTAGGTTTCTTCCTCCAAAAGATATTCCCTGTCCGCCAGTATTACTGTTTCTCTCATCAGTCAAGCCTCCTTTATTTTCTTCATTATTTATTGTATCGGTACTTTTAACGGTTTCGTTTACAGTATTATTATAACGCTTCTTGTCGGTCTTTGTCTGCTCCTTTATCTCTATTTCTTTAAGTTTTTCTCTATCACCTATCCTCCCTATTTCTCTTCCGATAGCCATAAGTATTTCCTTTGAAAGTAAGGAGATTTCTCCAAGGAGGCTGTCAATATCCTGTCCATGCTTAATCCCTGATACTGTTTTCAGTTTGCCCTCATCAACAGGAATACCTATATACATTCTTTGTGCCAGTGAAACCTTTATGGATTCTGTGATAAATTGCATCAGTTCTACTTTGGTATAACTTTTAAGTGTATCATCCGTCAGCATATCAAAGATGGCATATATCCTTTTCCTAACATATAAATCTATAAGAGCGTTTATCTTTTCTTCCTGTGAAAAAAGCAGCCTGCTGTTTCTTTCTTTAAAGTTGTCAATCAGTAAATCAATAGCCAAAGCATGCTTCTCGGGTTCATATTTCCACAGTTTTACTTCATTGATCTTATTTCCTATACTGACTGTTTGGCTGACATCAAATACATACTTTACCTTTGGTAGTCTCATGCTTAAATCAAGAATCGGTATTCCCTTTTCTCCTCTTTTTACACTTCTTCCAAGTTTTTTCCAAAAATCATACTCCGCACAGGCAGTTGCTCTCTTGTAGGTACTGTAAATACTTAACTGGTGCATATATGAGTATTTATAGTTGTTTCCCATTGTCTTTAGAAAATCTTTGTAGGCACTTACATCCCTTCTTATTTCCTCTAACGAGTGAGATAAAATATCACCGATTTTTTCAGTTGAATATCTTGGCATCTTTCCCTCCTTCTTATTATTTTCAGTCTCTTCTTGCTTTATATCTTTTGCAATATCAGCCTTTTCTTTATTCCAATCATAAAACTTTCTTATTCCGTTCATTGCCCTGTCTGCAATATAGTGTATATAGTCTGTACTACCTCGCCTTTTATACCACTTGTTTCTTTTAAGTCCGCCTCTTTCCATAAGGCTGATTGACGCTTCCACATCTGCGGTGTAATAAAGCAACCTTCCAAGCATAAAAAAATCAGCCTCAGATTGGCTGTTAAAATAGTTTTGATAATTCCCGTTATATATTTGTCTTAGATCTTCTCCGCTATAGTTAAAGTATCCCCTATTAAAAAGTATGTTAAGAATATCATTTTGCGAGAACCTGTTTTTATAAGCCAAACTACTTGGATTTAGATTAATCCTACCCGCTTTGCCTTCTACGGAGTCTATACTTGGCATATATGTTTTATAAAGCGGCAACAGCTCCTGATTGATATTTACTATTTTACTTCTGTCTTTATCCTTTAATATATTCCCGGTTATCGTAAAAAATCTGTCCCTATCATAAATTTCAAGGTTTTTATATCGCTTCCTTTCTCCCGGTACTTTACCCTTTCCTATAAAATGCAATCCTGTTTTTGACGGAGAGATTTCCGCATAGGTGTAAATCCCTCTTAGAAAATCTGCTGTCATGGAAGCAGCATTAAAGTCCATACTGTATTCCATTATTTCATCACTTACCTTATCTATATCAATTCCGATATACCCGTCCCCTAAGAAAAATCCCAAGCCGGTTCCTTGATTTTTACATAAAGCATCCATGCAATCATCAAAACTGTGCCAAGTTTTTCTATCATTTGACTTGGCAGGTTTTCCGTTTGGCATAATAGGCATTTTTGTGTTTTTTCCGTCTCTTACAATGATTTTATAAAGACACCATCTTTTCTCTCGCTTTAATTCATCAGGAATATTTTTATATTTGATAAGGTCGTCTTCTTTCATTATATTTCCATTCCCTTATCCTTTTTTACTGTCTTTTCTCCTTTCACATTTTCTTCCTGCCTGATCTTTTGCTGATTTTCTTTAAGTGTTTCTAATACGGAAGGTTTTCTTTCCATACTTTTAGGCTTTTTCTCATTGCTTTTTTGAATATTTGTACCTTGCCTTTCACCTCCATTTCTCACAGCTGTTTTTTCACTTGACTTAATGTCTTTATTTTCATTATCCGGTTGACTAATCTCTTCCTTATTTCCCTTATTTAATTTTTCCTCATCCTTTTGTATCTCTTTAGATAAGGTATCCAGTTTTTCAAGACAGTTATTAAGCTTCTTTTGCTGCTCCTTTATAAAACTTTGCATTGAGTTTACAAGTCCCTTTACAATTCCTATTTTCATCTCAACAAACTTTTCCTGTGCCTTCGTAAGGTTATAGGTAAGTTGATGTTTCATGCTGTCATAAAGATTTTTAATACTTCCTACCGCCTTTTCCTGAAGATTAATAAGAGATTTTCCTACTGCCCTAATATCCTTGGCAATAAGTGAGCTAAGGCTTATATTATCTATTTCATTAAGTCTTTTGATTTCCGCCTTAAGACCTGTTATTTCATCTTTAAGTGCCTTTAACTCTTCAATATTTACATCAAAGTCATTATTTTTTAGCTCTTCTTTAAGCTCCCCGGCAATTTTAAGTTGTGTATCCGTATTATCTTCTAAAAAGTCGGCTGTTTTTGTATATTCTTTTTTGATCTCATTTATAACTTCCTTGGCCTGTTCTTCCTGTCTTTGAATGTTTTTATTATCGTTCATTTCATCCTCCTTAAATTCTGTTCTTTATTGTTTTTATAAGATCCATTGTAGTTGCGTAATTCCTGTATAACCTACTTCCCATATAAACCATGCAAATGCAATAGCATTGCTTTTATACTTTTCAAACTCGGCATTTTTAGCACAGTTAAGTCTTTTGGAAAATACATATACCTTTTTTATAGGATATTTTTTAAATAACTCATATCTTTTTTGTCCCTCCAAAAATGCTAAGCGAAAAAGCATTGCAATCTTTACTTTCGGGACAGATATTTCAAGGGCGTGTTTTAGAAATTCATCCGCACAAAAATAAGGCGGATTGGTTACTATGTCTAAGGTATTTTCCTTGATCGTAAAAAAATCCACCTCTCTTTTGCTTCCATATCCTCTGTAACAAATATCTTCAGCTTTTACCCTGTATCCATGCTCTCCCGGTACTTTTCCGATATGCCCCTGACCGCAGGCAGGCTCATATATTGTTTCTCTGAAATTTTCTCTTATTAAAAGCTCCTTTGTTGCTCTTTTATCTGTGGCATAAAAATCCAAGACCTCTCTGTCTTTATCAAGTTTCATCAATGTATCAAACATAGATTATCTTTCCTGATACTTGGCAACGGTTTCTTTTATCTCAGTTTCAATACCTGATAAAAATGCTTCATTTGATGCTTTACCCAGTGCTATATCAGATAAGTCCATTTCCCACTTTGCTGTTGTTTTAGCCGACTTAAAGTTATCCTCCACTATCTCTATAAGAGCTTTTCCTTTTTTGGTTGCAATAAGATTTTTCTTATCTCTTTCTATAAAATCCTTGGAAATCAGATTTTCTATAATACCTGCTCTTGTTGCCGGCGTTCCAAGTCCCCTTCGCTCAACCTCAATTCCCTTTTGCAGTGCATCATTACCTGCAATCTCCATAGCCTTAAGAAGAGTATCCTCTGTAAAATGCTTTGGTGGTGTCGTATATTTTTCTTTTATCTCTTTATCCTTGATTTTAAGTACATCTCCCACATTTAAATCCGGTAATACAACATCTTCATTTTTCTTTGAACCGTACTGTTTAAGATATTTTGTAAAACCTTCATCTGTAATAACCTTACCGTTTGCCTTAAATTCAAATACATCACCCTGACTTTCATATACAGCAACAATCTTTGTCATATTTTCAATTAGGGGATAGCCTGCACTTGCATGGAGTTTATTTAAGATAAGTTTATATATTTTTCTTTCACTTTCAGGAATTGTGGACATATCTTCCTCTAAAGAACTTACTGTAGGTATGATTGCATGGTGATCCGTTACCTTAGCTGAGTTAAAAATAACTTTAATTCTTTCTGTATCAAAGTCATTTTTGCCAAGTATGTTGTTTACCGTATTTATAATCATATCTTTCGACAGATATCGGCTGTCCGTTCTAGGATATGTAATCATTTTCTTTTCATAAAGGCTTTGTGCATAGTCAAGTGTCTGTTTTGCACTGTATCCGAAGTACTTGTTACATTCTCTTTGAAGTGTTGTTAAATCAAACGGCAAGTCAGGCTTTGTTATCTTCTCCTTTTTCTCCACATTTCTTACTATGATTTTATTTCCTACCACATTTACTAAATCTTCTACGATTTCAAGACTGTCTATTCTGTCTGTTGAAAGAGTAAAACCGGTAAAATAAAGCTCGCCTATATAATATTTTTCTTTCTTAAAAATCGCTATTTCATCATCTCTTTTTACTATCATGGCAAGTGTGGGTGTTTGTACTCTTCCAACAGAATAATTTTGATTGTAAATAAGGGAATAAAGCCTGCTCATGTTCATGCCGACAAGCCAATCCGCCTTACTTCTGGCAAGAGCTGATTGATATAGAGCTTCATACTCTTTTCCATCTTTTAACTGCTTAAAGCCTTCTTTAATTGCCACATCTTCCATTGATGAGATCCAAAGTCTTTTGATATTCTTTTTACAACCTGCCTGCTCGTACACAAGCCTGAAGATTAACTCTCCCTCACGCCCCGCATCACAGGCATTAATAACCTCTTCAACCTCTTTAGAGTTCATCAGCTTTTTAAGAGTATTAAACTGACCCCTAGTTGCCTTTACAACCTCGTACTTATACTTGCTCGGAATAATCGGTAAATCCTCCAATCTCCACTTACCGTACTTTTCATCATAAGCTGAAGGACTTGCCATCTGTATCAAATGCCCCACACACCAGCTTACAATATATCCACCTCCCTCATAGTATCCGTTCTGCCTGCCGGTTGCACCAATAACCTTGGCAATACTCATTGCAACACTCGGCTTTTCACATATCACTAAATTCATTTATAAATCCTCCTTTTTTTGCATGAAAAAAGGCAATCAGAGTTTTTCCTTCTGATTACCTTTTGGTTTTACTATTTATTTTAAAATATAGCATTCCAAAGCAGTACGATAAATTGCTTTAGTACATTTATGCTTTTACCTTATTTATTACATAATTCGATAATTCTTCGACACTTTGCTTTTCATTTTCTATTATATACTTAACAATAATTTCCACTAAATTTTCTCGATCCTTCCTCATAGATTTAACTTCATTTATTAAGACACCATACAATGATTTTCCATCGTTATCTTTAGCTTTGACCTCTTTTTGATATTGGTTCAATATATCTAACAGCGGTCTCTTTTGAAATAAATACGTATCTAGTAGAATAAATAATTTTTTATCCTTATCGCGCACTAGCTTGGAATATAAATACTTTTCTAAACTTGCTATAGGAAGAAAATCTACTTTTATACCAGAATATTGTTTATGCCTTGAAAAAAAATCTGGCACTTCATCCTTAATATCTTTATCAAGAACAACCGCTAACTTTGTTCCTTTTTGCAAAAGATTAGATGTGGTAACATCATATGCCATTGTAATTGTGTTGGTCCATCCACCTGTTGGAAGTATTTTAATGCGTATATTGTTAACTAATTGTTTCTCTAATAACAACTTTTCTATTATTAATTTTGCTAAATCATCCTCGACAAGAATTACCATATCATTCCCATATCCATCATCGCCATATAAATTACGTGTAGCGTACGCAGGATAACAGGGATTAGTAACCATGATATCATTATCCCAAAATGAAGATAAATAAAATATATTTTGAGCTTTGATTTCTCTCAATAAATCAATTGAATGTGTAGAGAAAAAAATTGATAATTCTAGTTCTTCTGCAATATGTTTCAAGAAAACAACTAAACGTCTCAATGCTGATGAATGCAAAGCCAACTCTATCTCATCTAAAAAAACAATGCAAGGATATTCATTGTTTTTTTTTCTTCTTTTGCGAACATATTCAAGGGACTGCAAAATGCTTAACAGTAGGTTCTCCCCAGTAGACATTCTAGGCTGACTAATAAATTGATTTCCTGCCTTTTTTATACAAAATGCCTCTCTTGTCAATCCTATATTTTTTGCAGAGTTTTTCTTAACCAAAAATAATTCTTTATAAAATTCTTCATCATTTTTTAGAATTTGCCCTAAATTTTTATAAACAAACTCTCGTGCAGGTTCAAGGTCATTTTTAGTCAAATTATCCAATTTGTTGATTGTAGATATATTTGTATCCTTAAATCGATTACCAAATATTATACTTCCTTCATAAAATCCGCTAATATTCATCCTATTTTTAGAAGATTGGCTTGTCCACACTTTACCATTACATTCCCAACTTCTTGTCATTTCATTTAACATAAAATTAATACTTGCATTCTCTGGTCTTCCAAAAAATTCAATCATTGGCATTTGATAAAACACGGATGATGCACATGAAATAAGAGTACTTTTCCCCGATCCATTTTCTCCAGTAATTGCATATATACCGGATCGTAATGGGAATTCAAAATCTAATAGTTTTATCCCTTTAATATTTGTATTTTCATCTTAAGCACTTGTTCGTTCATGTGTACTCTCTCCTCATTTCTTTTATATTTTCTATTTAGATTTGAAAATAATATATGATTTATTATTATAATTCATAATCTAAAACTAAAGTTTCAACTCTTCAAATTCTAATTTAACCATATCTTGCTAAACTTGAATTTATCAAAACACATTCAAAAAAATGTATTTCATTCGCCTATAGGATCATAATCTGCCGGAACCGGTGCAACGATACTCACAAAAACTATATCCTCTGTTCCTGTGTTCATTGCGCCGTGACATGCACCTTTAGGAGAAACGATAACCTGTCCTTTTTTTAAGGGAATCTCTTTATCCGGTTCGGGATAGAATATTCCTTCTCCCTGTAAAATGATCCAGATATCATCAGAATTGTGGTGACGGTGCTTCTGCAAGGTTTGTCCCGGTTTAATCACCCACACCAACCCTCCTGTAGATTCTGTTTGGTAAAAAGGTGTTTTCTTTGCAGCTTTTTTGTCTTCTTGTTTTACCATGTCCATTTCATAGATTCTTTTTTCTTCCATTGCTATATGCCTCCTTGTATTGATTTTTGATTATTCTTACTCAAAGAGCTTCCGATACTCCCCATACCCTTGTTCTTCCAGTTCATCGTAGGGAATGAATCTAAGAGCTGCCGAGTTGATGCAATAACGCAGCCCGCCGGACTCGCGGGGACCATCGTTGAACACGTGACCCAGATGGGAATCCGCGCCGCTGCTGCGCACTTCCGTCCGGACCATACCATGTGAAGTGTCCACGGCCTCAGTGACAGCATCTTCCGCGATCGGCCTGGTGAACGCCGGCCAGCCACACCCAGAATTATACTATACTTGTCCATGGATGTAAAGAGCGGTTCGCCGCTGACAATGTCGACATAAAGGCCCTTTTCAAAGAAGTCGTCATACTCGCCGGTGAAGGCGTACTCCGTGGCGGCGTGCTGTGTGACCTCAAAGGCCAAATCGCCGATCCGCACCCGAAGTTCATCTGCAGATTCTTCTGCGCTGTTTTGCTGAAGATCAAAGTAACTGCGCGGGATATGGCAGTAGCCGCCGGGATTCTTGTCCAGATACTTCTGGTGATACTCTTCTGCGGGGAAGAAGTTTTCCAACGGAAGCAGTTCAACAGCAAGCCTGGCTCCGGCTTTCTCTTCCTCCGCCCGATAAACCGCTTCGATTTCCGGAAGCTGGTCTTCTTCCGTATAATAGATCCCCGTCCGGTACTGGATGCCTCGATCATTGCCCTGTTTGTTTACAGAGAGCGGATCGATCACCATGAAATAGTAATTCAGCAAATCAGTCAGAGAAATTACAGCAGGGTCATAGTCGACCCGCACTGTCTCGGCATGCCCGCTGCTGTTACAGACGTCCTGATAGGTCGGAGCTTCGTCAGGTCCGTTTGCATAACCTGCTTCTGTTCGGATTACGCCGACAAACTGATCAAAGAACTTCTGCGTTCCCCAGAAGCAGCCGCCTGCAAGATAGATTGTTTTTATATTCTCCGGTATCTCCATAGTAGTTTCTCCTGTCACGATCTCTCCGGACCAGGTGTTGATCCCGCCGAATTCGTAGATGTTGGTATATCCCATGTCCGCAAGCTTTTGCGCTGCTTGCTTGGATCTGTTCCCGCTTCGGCAGTAAATCAGGATGATCTGATCCAGATCCGGGAGTTCTTCCGGCCGCTCCGCTTCAATGCTCTCATTTGGAATTAGAATTGCGCCAGGAATATGGCCTGCATCGTATTCATCTTGCCTGCGGGCATCTACAATCACATGCCCGTCATCCCGGGTCATCATCTGCTTTGCCATATCTTGATCGATCTGATGATAGCTCTCGACCTCTTGCACTGAACCGGCAGTATTTACCAAACAACCAGTCAGAAGAAAAATGGTCATCAAAATCAAAAACAACGGTCTTGGAACACCTGAGCGCCCTTTTTCTACTATTGCTCTCATCTTTTTCATTCTATGTTACCTCGGTAAATTCTAATTTGTTGACTACTTGTATCAAATACAAGCTACGTAGATATCATACTATATATAAACAAAAAAGAACATATATTCTTTATCCTTTTTTACTCATCATAATCCTCCTCATAGGCATCTATTGCCATATCATCCACTTCCTCCTGTTCCTCTTCCTCCGGTATTTCTTC
>NZ_DBHIEQ010000025.1:22430-35987 GCF_057250505.1 Lachnoanaerobaculum sp.
ATAATCATCCTCAAGCTCATTATAATCTTCATCATCCTCACTTTCTTCCTGCTTTTTCTTGTAAATTTTAAAATAATATCCTGCTCCGACAACTGCCATGACAAGTAATCCTAAAAATATATAAAGCCCTGCTCCTTTACTTTCTTCTTTCTTTTTAGGCTCATCCTTTACCGGTTCTTCTTTTGTTGCTTCTGTTGGTGGCGGTACCTCTTCTATTTTTTTTACTTCCTCTTTAGGTTTTTCTTTTGCTTCAACCATATTTAGTAAATCATCTTCGCTAACCTCTGTAAGCAGCATGACATTTTGTCCTTCTTCATCATAATTAATGATTAGATGAAAGGTCTTTCCTGACTTTGTTTTAAATGTAATGAACTGTCTGGCATCAGCAAAATATTTACCACTTTCATCCCCCGTACTTTCTCCATGATAAATAGGATAGCTTTGATTGGCATTATTTACATTTTCTATAAGTTCCGCCTTTGCACTGCCTTCTACTGTAGGAATACCTTTATTTATACCATCACTTTGGCTGCCTACCTGATTATCACTTGGAGGCTCTTTTGCCTCCAGTTTATTAGGAAAGCGTACTTCTCTTTCCCCATTATCTTTTTCTAAGGCTGTTTCACGAGTCTCCTCACTTTCTATTTCACTTTCATTAACCTGTGCAAAAGTATATGTAGGGTAAACATTCCCTACAACAAACATCACAAGTAAGCAAATAACTCCTACCAATCTTTTCACCCTGTTCTTTTTAGATTTAGTTTCCTTCATTCATATCCTCCATGATTTTTTCTCTGTTTTCCTCTACTTCTTTAGAATCTTCCGGCTCTTTCATTTTCTTTTCGCTTTGCCTTTCCTTTTTGTAATTTCTCATCATTTCTAAAAACTCATCAAGTGAAATATCAATGCTCCTATATTCTTTTAGAACCTCAACCTGCTCCATTTCTTCCTGCTCTTCCTTAAGTATTTCCTGCCTCAACCTAAGTTCTTCTATTTTTTCTTCAATCGCCTTTTGATTTTCGATATTCTTTTGATATTTTTTATTCAACTTCTTCCTCCTGTTATTTAACTCTACCGAAACCATAGAAATGTTCTATCCAGTAAGGTGTATTGATACTTACAAAGCGAATAGGATTGCCTGCATGTATCATCATTCCGTCTCCTGCATAGATACCTACATGGGATATCGGACTCTTGCTGTTATAAGTGTTTTTAAAGAAGATAATATCTCCCGCCTTTGCTTCACTTGGAGATATGGGATTACAATAAGTTTTATAAATCCCCCAAGCAGTGGTTCTTGGCATATTTTTAACTCCTGAATGTGTGAAACTCCAGCATACAAAGGACGAACAATCAAAGTTATTCGGTCCATTTGCTCCAAATACATATTTCTTACCTATATGTTTCTCCGCTTCGTTAAACAATGCCTTAACCGTTACATCATCAAAGGCGATTCCCGGATTTGAAAAGTCGGGATTGTTTATAATCTCCGATAGATCCCCGTTATCGCTCCCAAAAACAAGCTCCATATTGCCTTTACTTGAAAGCAGTGCTTCATAGTGGGCTAAATTGTTGGGATTAGAATTAAATACTTCTCTGATGATATCGTCCATTTCTCTTTTTTCTAAGTTTACAATAAGTTTTTTATATTCATAAGCTTCTTCATGGCTTTCTGTCTGCTCATTCCCCGCTTCATCAATATAGCTTGATGTAACGGTTTTATATCTGATTTCAATTTCTTCATCATAGGTCAATGTATACATTTGATTAAACAGCTGTTGTATTTCCCCGGCTATTTCAGATACTTCTTTTACCACACCATATCGAGATGTTATATAAGATAGCAACTCATGGACATTATGACCGATTTTTTCTTTTCCGTTTATTATATATTCATCATATCCCGGATGAGTTTCCTCTACGCTTTCCATTTCCTCTTGCAGTCCCTGTTCTAAAGAAGAAAATTCCTGATTGATATTCCTTAAGGTCTCTTCTGAGGAAAGATAGGTTGTAGAAACGGTATCACTGATTGTCCCTGTTCCTATATTCATCACCATGCTTCCTGCCTGAAAGAGCATAAAAAATGTTCCTACCACCAAAAGTATTAGGAACATTATCTTTTTACTTCTTTCTTTTATAAATTCTGCAAACTTTTTGCTTCCCTTTGCTAAGGATTTTTTAAGCCCATTCTTTATCTTATCATTATATTTCTTTTGAAGTTGCTTTTTATACTGCCTCCTTTTAAAAAACTGTCTTAACCTTGACGTGTTTTGATACTCGCTACTTTTCCTAAACTCTTCTATATTTTTCTTAAAAAGCAGCTTTTTTTCCTGTTTTTCAATATCTTTTTCGAGCCTTACCATCCTTTTTTGTCTTTTTAACACCCTACTTTTTCCATGATTGTGAGCTTTTCTTGCAAGACTTTCTATGCCATCTGTGGTCTTATGAGCAGCACTGACACCGGCATTGTCCTCTTGTCCACTTTCAAGATACCTGTTTACCGCTCCTACCACAACTATTGCACTTTTAGAAGATATGCTGTCCTTGCTATTATATTTGAGTTTCTTTTCAAAGCTTTGCTTTTTATGCTGAATCTTTAAAATTTTCTTTTCCTGCTTTCTAAATTTATCATTGGCTTTTTTTGAATATTCTTTAGGCTTAGGCTTTGAATTATCCGCTATTTCTCCTTTATTACCGTTTTTCTCTTTTACTCCATCCTTTGTGTTTAGAGGATTTTTCTTATTCTTAGTCCTTGTAAATTCTTCATCTTCAAAGTTACTTTTAAAATACTTCTTTGAACGTTTCTTTAAGCTTAAATCTTCTTTGTCATGATTTTCTTTTAGGATTTTCTTATATCGTTTCCTATTTGCTCTTGCTTTATTTTTAAAATTATCAGTTGTTATGGTGGCGACATTTTCTTTATGCCTTTGCTCCTTGGCTGATACCTTTTGTAAAGCTTTATCATTCCTAAAGCCCATATCATACTGATTAGAAGCTATATTTTTATCCGTATCTTTAGATAAATCTTCATAGGTTTCTTTTTCTTTATTATAAAATCTTCCTATCTGCTTTTGTCTGACCTTTTTATCCTTTTTTGGCTCAAGAAAAGATTTATTTTGACTTATATTTCCCTTACCCGGTATCTCATAAGAATCACTACCTTTATTTAAGTCCTTATATTTATCCTCTCTATACGGATGATTTATAAATGTTTTCTTAGATGAAGATGTTTTTACTTCAGTCGGCATATCATCTTTAATGAGAACATACTGATTTTTAACATCTTCTTTTTTATAACCTGTTTGATTTTCAGATGGAAAAGGCTTTATCTCTTGATTTAACGGTTTTTCTCTACTGTTTTTATACCTTACGTTCTTTTTCTCTCTCAATTTCTTTCACCTCACTAGTCTTTCTTACAAACCCCATATATTCTGTATTTATCTTGAATTTTGCATACTGCTTCTCACTTTTTATCTTTTCCTGTCTCACTTAATTTTGTTGTAATCAGTGAGTACAGTTTTGTATTTTTAGGAAACTGATCTATAAAGGGGACAATGGTATTTCCATAAAAGATTAAACCTTCTCCCTCATTACTGTTTGTTACATAAGAAAGCTGGTGCTTTGAAATATTAAGCTTCTTAGCCAGTGTATCTCTATCTGTTCCCGCCTGATTAAGCATCAGAATAAAGTCGGTATTATCAAAGATATTTTCAATCTCCGGACTTGCAAGAAGATCTTTGATATTTTGTGTTAAGCCTGTTGGCATACCTCCCCATTTTCTGAATCTTTTCCAAATCTCTATAGAATAGTTGGCTGTTTGCGGCTCTTTTAAAAGAAGGTGAAATTCATCAACGAAATATCTTGTTGCTTTTTTACTTGTCCTATTTATTGTTACTCTGTTCCAAACCTGATCTTGTATTATTAACATTCCTATTTTTTTAAGCTGTTTTCCAAGTTCTTTAATGTCATAGCAAACCACCCTGTTGTTTGTATCTACATTCGTTCTGTGATTAAATACATTAAGGCTTCCCTTTACATAAATCTCCATCTCTACCGCAAGTTTCTTTCCTATTTTCTCCTCCTGTTTTCTAAGAAGATTATATAAATCTTCCAGTATAGGCATATTTTCAGGTATCGGATTTTCAAAATAGGCTTTATAAAGAATTGGCAAGCACCTGTCAATAACTGAGATTTCTTCCGCACTTAGCTTTTTCTCTCCAACTACAAGTTCAAAAAGGGACAGTATAAAATCAGATTTTAATGACAACGGATTATCTTCATCCGCATAGTCGGTGTTGATATCAAGGGGATTTATATAGTCTTTTGAAATCGGTGATATTTTAATAACCTGCCCCTTTAGGGCATTAACAAGCGGAGAATATTCAGCCTCAGGATCTGCAATAATGATATCATCATCCGTAATCAAGAAAGCATTGGTAATCTCTCTCTTTGCCGCAAAAGATTTTCCGCTACCCGGTGTTCCAAGTATCAGCCCGTTCGGATTTTTAAGTTTCTTTCTGTCAGCCATGATAATATTTCGACTTAAAGCATTTAAACCGTAATACAAACTTTCACCCTTAATAAAGAGTTCCTCCGTTGTAAAGGGAATAAATACAGCCACCGAACTTGTGGTGAGTCCTCTTTCTATTTCCACCTCATTTATTCCAAGCGGAAGGCTTGCAACAAGCCCCTGTTCCTGCCTGTAGTTTAAGTTTTTAATGTTACAGTTGTGCCTGTTCGCAATGGATTTTAGTGTAAATACGGTATTTTCAAGCTTAGTTCTACTTTTACCTGTACTCATAATAAGGATCGTTACTAAAAACATCTTTTCATCATGATTTTGAAGTTCAGAAAGTAAGTTCTTTGCCTCCGCTCCATAAGTTACAAGATCACTTGGCAGGATATCTATATCATATCCTGCTCTGATTGCTTTTTTATTTTCCTCAAGTTTCATCTTATCAAGGTCGGTTATTTTTCTTTTTATATTTTTAATCGCTTCCATCCTGTCAACAGCTTTGATATGAAAGGTAACGATCATATTTTCTTCAACCTCTAAAAATTCTGAAAGCATTTCATCCTTTATATCCGATGCTAAAATCTGTAGAAAGTTTACCTCTGCAAATACTTCTCCCATCTTAAAATAGGTAGGCTTTGAAAAATTAAAGGAAGTCGGTACAATATATTCCTTTGTTGTAAGTCCGCTGTATTTCAAATCTTCAAAGTTAAAAATAAACCTGTCCTCAGGATTTAATATATCGTGAATGACTTTTAACCTTTCTTCTCCGTCAAGTACATAGCCCTTTACACCCATCTGCCTAAAGTTATTTAATATATCCGATTCTATTCTCTCTAATCTACTTTTTGCCTGCTTTAAATCCTCAGCTTTTATGGTAAAGGTTAAATACATATTTTTTGACAGTCCGTTATTTCCCTTGCTACTTTGATTTAGGAGCATTTGTCTATATTCATTTCTTATCTCATTGAAATCATCCTCGGTTTCTTTGATATTAATAAGCTCTTTCCTTTCTTCATTCTCACCTATGCTGTTAATATAGTTAAACTCCACTTCCACACTTGAATCAAAGAAATTAAGAAAAGAAGAAAAGTCGGCAAATATCCCCTCCTGATCCTCTTCTTCCATAAGTCTATAATTAATATCAAAAAAGCGAATAGTTTTATTGTATTTATCCTTTTCAACCTGACAGATCCCGTCCTTTAACATTCTTTTATAGGGAATTGTATCCTGTACCGTTTCCTTTTTCTTAGACTTTATCAGAAAGGGAAACCATCCCTTTTTTATGAATGATTCCCCGTCTTTTTTATTGCCTGTATTCTTTCTGCTTAACTTTCTTAACTCGGATAATTCCTTATTGTTTTTCCTAAGCTCCATTTCATCCCTTTGTATTCTTTGCTCTTGTTTTTTCTTCTTCTCCTTATTCAATTCTTCTCCTCCTATTACCCTTTAAGCCGGACTTATTTATAGTTATTTTATCTTTTATTTTATCTT
The DNA here is from genome assembly GCF_057250505.1 of Lachnoanaerobaculum sp. Lineage (NCBI taxonomy): Bacteria > Bacillati > Bacillota > Clostridia > Lachnospirales > Lachnospiraceae > Lachnoanaerobaculum > Lachnoanaerobaculum sp. The sequence goes on from NZ_DBHIEQ010000025.1 coordinate 28,438, forward strand.
TTATTTTATCTTTCTTATCAGTGTTATAAATGCTTTTTATCTTATATACCCTTATCTTTTCAGCCTTATGAAACCTTACTATATATGCCAAATGCTTTTCAAATGGCAGGTTATCTTTTTCATAAAGCGTTGCAAACAAAATCGGAAGTACTACTATACTCATCAGTATCATTGAAATATCCGTACTTAAAAAGTTTTTACATAACAGATAAACAGGAAAACCTAATAATCCTGCTATACTAAAGCCGATCAGCTGCCTTTTAGTAAGGTTAAGGGCTACCTTTGTTTTTACTTTGCTAAGATCCTTCGGTACTTTTACATATGCCATAAACTTTTCTCCCTTGATTTTTCGCTATTTGAAAGCGCTTCTATATGTTCCCAAAGTGAGATGATTTCCTCTTTTATCTTCTGCAATTCTTCTGCAAGTTCGAAATCAGCTTTACATAAGATATTTTCATCATCTTTTATTTTTACAAAGTCAAAATCTTTATCTAAAGGTACTGATATATCCTGCTTTTTCCAGCTTATGATCTTTCCAAGCAAAACCCCTATAAAAAGCATTACTCCTGCTCCTGATATTATTATCATTTTTTTATTTAATATTTTCATTGCTACCTCCCGGTACTTATATTTTTACTTAAACCTACTGTTTTAATTTCATCATTTCAATCTTTTACTTTTGCTCATTTTGAACAAAAGTCATCTAATGACTGTTAAGAATAGCCTTTGCTATACTTCCAGACTTCATCATCATTACTCCAAGTATCAGTCCGTATGCCAGCACCTTTAAAATACTTACATGAATATCCGTAAAGTTTACGGTTTTTACAAGTACCGCATAGATCCCGAAAAAGATTAAAATAAACAATCCTTGAAGTCCAAGTGCAAACAAACTTTTTATATAATTTGTTCCTATACTGCTCCATTCCTTATTTCCCATTGTGGCAAAAGGAATAGCGGCTACGGAACAGTAAATATAAATTTCAATCATTCTTCCGTATAAGATTACTGTAATTAAAACAGAAAGTATTGTTAAAGAGATTTTAACAAGTCCTGTCTCAAGTGAAATTCCGATGAGTGTTCCAACACTTTTCTCTTTTAGGGCATCAACCATAGCATCAAAATCTCCCGGTGCAATATTCGCACTGCTTCCCACAACTCCGGCTGCCTTTCCTACCATGTCCTGTGCAACATCAAAGACCGCCATGGAAAACTCAAAAGCGTGGGATACAAGCCATACAGCTATCCACATCTTTATGATGTATTTGAAAAACTCAAAGGTATCCGTATCATGCATGGAGTTTTTTTGCATTACCACTTGAATTAATTCAATACAACAGATTGCTGTAAGGATTATTACTGCTATGGGTAAAACAACATTTTCATTGATTGATTTTATGAAGGCAAATACCTCCGAGTTCCATGAACTCGGAGTTTTACCAACCTCTCCGGCAACTGTTCCCACTTTCTCATTAATATCTAAAAGCATTGCCGATAGATTATCCTTAATTACATCAATCATGATATTCTTGAAAAACTCATCTATTTTTCCAAATAAATCCAACATATTAATTAAGTACAGTGGCAAGTAGCGGAATTAGTTTTAGCCCTATTAAAACTATTCCACCCCCTGCCATAAGCTGCTTAATTCCCTGTGATTTTATTGATGTGTGATAAAGAAGCAATAGAAGTGTAAAAAATTTTGCCGTTCCTATCCGGCACTTGCGCATTGTGTCGGATAGGTCGGGCGGTTATTCGGGCAAGTCCACCTTGCCAACAAAAGAATAATAAATCTCAATGTCCTGTCTGCGGGTCTTGTTCTCGTCATAGCTGCACTCATGCACAACAATTTTCTCTACAAACTCCCGCAGCAGAGTAGGGGTAAGTTCTTCAAAGCTGGTATGCCGCCGGACAACATTCATAAACTTTTCTGCGTTCACGGTGGCTTCCTGTGCTTTGGAAAGCTCCGCTTGGATAGCGGCGGCTCTTTCTTTCAGTTCCCGTTGCTCTGCTTCATAGTCTGCCGACAGCTCTGTGAAACGCTCGTCTGATATGCGCCCGGTCACGCTGTCCTCATACAGCCGCTTGAAGATAGCGGATAACTCGGCTATTCGTTTCTCGGCGGCTTCCAGTTCCTTTTTCTTGGCGGCGTTCCTGCGCTTGCCCCCGTCCTCGTTCTGCTCAATCAAGAGCTTCATAAACCGGGCTTCATGCTTTGCCGCATAGCTTGTCACTTTTCGCAGATTGGAGAGTACGCCAGCGGTCAAGAGGTCGGTGCGGATAAAGTGCGCCGTACAGTCATGGGTGCGTTTCTTGTAGTTACCGCAGATATAACAGTCCTGCTTGCGCTTGTCCGTCTGGTATCGCTGCTGATACATGACACTGCCGCAGTCCGCACAGAACAGTATGCCGGAGAACAAGCCCACTTCATCATAGCGGTTGGGGCGTTTGCGCTGCTTGCGAAGTTCCTGCACCCGTTCCCATGTCTGGGTGTCTATGATAGGCTCGTGGTGGTTCTCGAAAATCACTTGCTTTTCCAGGGGATTTTCTACACTGTGCTTGACTTTGTAAGAGAGCTTTTCTGTCTTGAAGTTTACCAGACAGCCTGTGTATTCCCGGTTTTCAAGGATATGCACAACGGTATTGGTCGCCCACTTGCACTCATAGCCGGGGTGGTAGCGGCGGGTGCTGCCCGTCCTGCGGTATTCCAGCGTTCCCGGCGTGGGGATTTGCTGCTCTGTGAGCATACGGGCTATCTTGGTCGGACCATTCCCGGCAAGGCAGAAATTGTATATCTGCTTGACTACGGGTGCAGCTTCCTCGTCAATGATGAAATTTTCGTCCTCGTCCATGAGGTAGCCATACACAGGCTTGCTTGTGATAGGCTTGCCACTCATGCCTTTTGAGCGTTTCACTGCTTTGATTTTCTTGCTCGTATCTCTCACCAGCCATTCGTTAAAGATATTCCGCAGCGGGGCAAAATCATTGTCGCCCTGTGCGCTGTCCACTCCGTCATTGATAGCGATGAAGCGGACACCTTTCTGTGGGAAAATCATTTCCGTGTACATTCCCACTTGCAGGTAGTTTCGCCCTAACCTCGACATATCCTTTACGATAACTGTCCCGACTTTTCCGGCTTCAATGTCCGCAAGCATGGCTTGAAAACCGGGTCTTTGAAAGTTCGCACCAGAATAACCGTCGTCCGTGTACCAGCGCAGATTGGAAAAGCCGTTCTGCTTTGCATAGGTTTCAAGGATACGCTTCTGATTGGAAATGGAATTGCTCTCGCCCTGCAGCTCGTCCTCATGGGAAAGTCTTGGGTAAAGGGCGGTAATTGGTTGTTGGTTGGTCTGTCTTAACATAAAATCCTCCGTTTCCGACAGCCAGCCCCACTATTCCGTACCTTGATTGTACCACATGGGGCGGCTGTCTGTATAGGGTTTTCGCTTCTTTATAGCTTGTAATAATGACGATTTTTTCTTTTAAGGTTTGTCGCTCAATGATATTTCAAAAAACAAAATGTCAAAAACTCTTGACATTTTGCAACTGTTCTGATATTATCAAAGTGTCAAAAGTATTTGACATTTGATTCTAAACAAATCTTGAAAGGAGCGAAGTATTATGCCAGTAGGTGCAATGATTTTTTTAGGAGTTGTTTTGGCTGTGTTTACAGTTTTAGACATTTTTATGTTGGTAACACTTCTAAAACCGGGAGATGAACGCAATCAAATTATCGTATGGAAAGCCAGTTCCTTTACTCTGTTAGGCGTGGTTGGAGCAAATATTTTAACTGTCATTGAAAAGTTTGTAACTGCACAACCTCTTACTCAAAATCCTTTTGTACAGTTGGAAGTTTTCGCTATTATGTATTTTGTTTCCCTCATGTATTACAAGAGAAAGCATAGTGGTTGATATGGAAAATATAATCCGAAATAAACGAAAAGAATTAGGCTTATCACAAGAGGAATTAGCTAAAAAATGCGGCGTTTCCCGTCAAACGGTCAATGCAATAGAAAATAACAAGTATGACCCAACACTTGCTTTAGCCTTTTGTCTTGCCAAAGAATTACAAATAACTGTTGACGAATTATTCATACCCTCATAATCCTTTGTTGAAAAGCGGTCACGCCGGGAAGCATGACCGCTTTTCCATGTCATCACTTATGCGCTGAACGGTGGCGTATGTCCGGCAGCAGCTTCCGCTTCCAGCACTTTCATCATCTTGTCGGCTGCGGTGTCGGTTGCGCCCTGCTTGAAGAAGCCGGAAACGGTAAGGACGGAGTTGCCCATGCGGATTTCCGTCACACAGTCCGGGCGGCGGTCTGTTTTGGTGGTGCTTGTCTGTTTCGTTTCTGTCATAGGCTCTCCTTTCGCTGCTTCATCAGTTGCTTTAATCGTTCCAGCTTTTCCTGTGCGGTTTCCTTTCGGAAGTTGCTACCCGTGAAGCGGACGGGGGCGCACATGGAAGTCAGCCTGTCATAGATACGGGCGTGGGGCGTGTCCTGCGGGTGCTGCAATTCCTCCAGCGTGAGGTTGGTCGTGGCGATCAGCGGCTTGCCGCTTCGGTAACGGCTGTCAATCACGCTATAAACCTGTTCCAGCCCGTATTCTGTCCCTCGCTCCATACCGAAATCATCAAGTATCAGCAGGGGGTAGCTGCAAAGGCGGGAAATATACTCATTCCTGCCCTCAAAGCTGGCGGCAAGGTCATTGAGTATTGTTGCAAAGTTTGTCATGCAGACGGCAACCTCTTTTTCCATAAGGGCGTTGGCGATACAGGCGGCAAGGTAGCTTTTTCCTGTCCCCACGCCGCCCCAGAACAGGTAGCCGATATTTTCAGCCTGCATGGTTTCCCAGCTCTCCACATAAAAGCGGGCGGTTTCGGTCTGCGGGTTTCTGCCGTTGTCATGCTCAAATGTCCAGTTCCGCATAGCAGGGTCGGTAAAGCCCCGGCGTTTCAAGTCCTCCACTGTTTCAAGGTGCTTCTGTCGGCTTTCAGCGGCTTCCCGTTTTTCACGGGCTGCCCGCTGGCAGTCGCACTCTGTCGGGTGTCGGTCATGCCCTAACCATTGGGCGGTTTCTTTTGAAAAATAGGCTTCTTTGGGCGTATGGCACTTGCCGCAGTATAAAAGCCCGTCCTCGCCTGTGTAGTCCTCCGCTTCGGCGGTAGTGGCTGTAATGTCCGTAATCATAGCTTCAATCCCGTTTCTCATAAGCTCTCGCCCTCCTTGCATGAATAATCGGGTATGCCCTGTTTCGGGGCAGCCTTGCCTTTGGCAGCGTCCTCCTGCGCCCACTTGTAAATGGTGGCTGCATGGCTGTGGTACTGCTTACCGGTGGAAGCGATATGGCAGGAAAGCCGGTCAATATAATACTCCCACTTGTCGGGCAGCTCTGTTTTCAACCCGGAAAGCTCTGTATCGGTCAGTATCACATTGTTGTATCTGCCATAAGCGGCGGGGGCGGGGTGTCCCGTTTCTCCCTCTCTCTCTTTTTCTATCTTTATCTCTTTCTCTAACTCTATCTCTATCTCTGGTGGACGAATGTCGGACAAATGTCCGCCTTTTGTCCGGGACGGTAAAAGTGCCTTGTTTTCCAGCCTTGCAGCCCGTTTCCTTTCGGCTTCGGTAGAGGACTGTCCTATCATCAGTTCAATGTCGGTCATATAGAAAGCCCCGCTGTCAAGCTGCTCCACAAGCCCCAACTGCCGGAAAATCTCTAAAGCCCTCTCAACCGTCCCTATCTGGTGGCGGGTCAGTGTCGCTATCATCTGTGCTGTGTAGGGGATATGCTCGTCAAGCTGCAACTTCCCGCCGTTTTTCAGCGATTTTAAGTACAGCTTCAAGAGGATATTGGAATATAAAATTCCGTCTTTCATATCTTCCAGCAGCACAATGGAGTCGCTGTCAAAAAAGTTCTCTTTCAGCTTGAGGTAGTAATACTTGCGGTTATCTGCCATTGTCCCTGTCCTCCTTTTTCCGGCGTTTGGAGTAGTAGCGGGGGCAGAGTATGATAACCGCCCGGAAGCTCTGCTTGCAGCTATGGGTACAGCCCCGGCAGAGGTCATTGTATGTGATACGATCGCAGGTGGAATTCCCGACTTTCACTTGCCGCAGGAAAAAAGACCATTCCAGCCGCCGTTTCTTGCTCATTCTTGGCATGGGTGCGCTCCTTTCTGCCGTTTCCGCTGGTGTGGCGGTATCGGCGGTAATTCTGTATCATCTCGGTATCATTTTCGGGGTTTTTCTGCCCTGTAAGCCCGTTAAAAAATCCTTTGGTATTGCGGATAGGGTACGGGGCAGCCCCCTTGTTCTGTATGGGTTCGGGTACATTTTGGGGTGGTTTTTATCGCTCCTGTTCCTGCCTTTTCACAGGCTTGCGTTCCCGGCGTAAAATCTGGTCGATATTGCCCTTGACAGTCTGTAAGCGGCGGTATTCCTCCCGTTTTGCCCGGTAATCGTTGTAGCCGCTGTTTTTCTCTTGGATAAGGCTTTCAATCTCTGCTTGCAGGGCTTTATAGCTCGGCAGCTTGGAAATGCCGTTCTCCCTGAAATAACGGGCGGCTGCGTCTGCTATGATAAAGTCGCTTTCGTGCTTCTGACGGTAGGCTGCTTTTGCTTTGGCGTTTTTCTGCTGTTTCAGCCCGTCCCGGACAGGGCGGGTCTTGGAATAGGCAAGCACCTGCCGTTGCAGCTCCTTTTTCCCGTTCAGCGTCTTTTCCACCTGCTTCAGCTCTGTAAGGCTTTCCTGCATGGCGGCATAAGCGGCAGAACAGGCTTCGTCCAGTTCCTCCGGGGAAGAAAAGCCATACTGCTGATAGGCGGTAACGGTAGCTGCCATTTGCTTTAGGTTGTGCTTTGCCGCCCAGCGGTCATAGCCCACGCCCTTGCCCTCGGCTCGCTTGGCTTCCCGGTCAACCATGCGCTGCAAGGTGTTGTCTGCCGGGGTGGTTTTTGCGGCTTTTTCCTCCCGCAAGCGTTCCTTTTGGGTGTGTGGGTATTCGGGTATGTCTGTGGTCTGTTCGGCGGCTCTGTGGGCGTTCTGCGTGAGCAGGGCAAGGACAGCAGCCTTGTCAAAATCGTCCCCCAGCTTCCGGGCTGTGATAGGCTTTGTCCTGTCCGGCGTGAGGTAGGAAAGCCGCCCCCGGCTCTCCTTGACGGTCACACCCTCCCGCAGCAAAAGGGAAGAAAATTCGTCAAAGCTGCCAGCTTGGGAAAGTGCCTGCCGTATCGTCCGGCGCAGCTTCGCCTTGTCCGTTTCAAACTTGGTGGGCTTGGTCGGCTGTCCTGCGGCTTCTCTGACAGCGTTCTCTTTATCAAGGGCAAGCTGCCCTTTCTTTGCCGCCCAGTATTCCCGTTCCGTTATCCGTTCCTTGCTGCCGTTCAAAAGGTCGATTTGGTAAAGCCCCTCCCGGTGGCACATCTCCATGACTTCACTCTTGAAATATTCCATAGCGGCATTGGTGCAGCGGTGCTTGCAGCCCTCCCGTGTGTCGGCTGGTCTGTCCATGTAGGGCAGAAGCGGGACTTCATAAATCCGCAGGGAGTTGA
>NZ_DBHIEQ010000026.1:0-35043 GCF_057250505.1 Lachnoanaerobaculum sp.
TTCTTTTCTTTTCTCAAAAAATAAGCCATAAACACCTCTAAAAGCAAAGTACTATGAAGTACTATGATTATAACATACTTAAAAAAATATTTCAAATTTTTTGAAATATTTTTTATGTCAGAAAAGCCTTTAAAATAAAGGGTTTAAAAGAATTATGCAAAATCAAATAGTTTATTAGAAATTTAAAACGTCGGAACTTTCATAGTACTTCGACGGAAGACGGGAAAGTTGATTTTCTGTTGACCTATTTCAAAAAAGTCGTTATAATAATTAACTGTAAGCATAGTTACATTATAACATGTAACGAAGAAAGATGGTTATCATTAGCCATCTTTTTTATGTAAAAACTTAGGGTGGTGTGACTCAAAACGAGTCACACCACCCTTTCTTATAGCTGTCATTTCCCGACAGCACCTTTTGTTTAAATTTTTAATTTGCTCTCGGTCCTACACTTGCCTGTGTGGAAACTGTAGAGGTTTCCTGTGCGGTGGTGCTTTCTGCAATTACAGGGGTCATAGCACCTGAAGCATCAATGTTGTACTCGGTGCCGTTTACATTTACTGTAGTACCCGCAAGCATCCTGCCGTTTTCGTCAAGGTAGTATGAGACATTATTTACATTTATCATGCCCTTTGACATTGCACCGGAGCCGCTTAGGTAGTACCAGTTGTTGTTGTCGCTTATCCAACCTGTCTTCATAGCGCCGCTTGGTGACAGGAAGTATCTGTTGTTGCCTGAGTCGATCCAGCCGGTTTTCATCTTACCCGAGTCGTCCATATAGTACCATGTGCCGCCGTCATTGACCCAACCTGTTCTCATAGAACCTGAACCGTCAATGTAGTACCAACCGTTATCCTGCTTTAACCAACCGGTTTGCATAGCGCCCGAATCGGTCATAAAGTACTTGTTTCTGCCGTCATTTATCCAGCCTGTCTGCATCTTGCCGGTATTATCCATATAGTACCAAGTACCTCTGTCATTAACCCAACCTGTCTGCATCTTGCCGTTATTGTCCATGTAGTACCAAGTACCGCTTTCATTCAGCCAACCCTTAGACATGGCACCGCTTGGAGCCAGGAAATACCTTGAATTTCCGATATCTGTCCAGCCTGTAAGCATTTTACCTGTATTGTCAAGGTAATATCTTTGGTTTCCGGTATCAACCCAACCTGTCTGCATCTTACCCGACTTGTCCATAAAGTACCAGATATTACCGTCACTTACCCATCCTGTCGCCATAGCACCTGAAGGGTTTAAGAAGTAGGTATCTTTACCGTCTACCAGCCAGCCTGTCTGCATCTTACCGTCTTTGTCGGAATAGTATCTCTTATTGCCGTCTGCATACCAGCCTGTCTGCATCTTGCCGTCACTGCTGTCAAGATAGTACCATGAGTTGTTCTCATTGTACCAACCTCTCTTTGCGGCACCGTTGTTTTGCGGATCAAGGTAGTAGGTTGCATTGTTCTCGGTGTACCAACCTGTCTTGGCTACACCTTCGGAGCCCATGTAGTATGAGTTCTTATTGTCATGAACCCATGCATTCTTTACCATATTGTAGTCTTTGAAATAATATCTTTTGCCTGCGATGGTTCTCCATGTGGTTGAAGGAATCTTATCACTGAAAGACTTATACTGGAAGTCGATATCGACATTTCCGTTTATTCCGTTGACTTTACCTGTACTGGTAGCCTGCCACATAACAGGGTTCGGATATGAATGTTTTACATTGTATCTGGCAACCCAGATATCATATTTTTTGAGTGCGTTCATATCAAGTTTGTTGGCAATCCAGTAGTCGTTGGCATATACGATAGGGTAGTAGCCTGCGGCTTCAACTTTGCCGCAGAATTTTTTGATAATTGCGGTAAGCTGATCCTTAGGTAATTTACCCTGAGTATTGGCATCTTCCACATCAAATGCCACAGGATAAGATATAGGATAGTCCTTTATAATATCCAGAACAAAGTCAGCCTCGGCTTCAGCCTGCTCAACGCTCATTGCATATGAGTAGATATAGACACCGAGTTTAATGCCTCTTTTATTTGCTTCTGACAAATTTTTTCTTATAACAGGGTCTATCTGGCCCTTATATCTGGTTCCGTGTAATATGAATTGTACATCATCTGCTGCAACCTTGTCCCAGTCTACGTTGCCCTGATAATGTGAAAGGTCGATACCTCTTGCCACTACACCTGAAAGTGAAGAGCCGTCAAGCATCTGATAGACTCCGGGGCTTTGCATAGTCCACTCATTGGCTGCAAATGCAGTCATAGGAGTGAGTAAAGACATAGCAAGTGAAATGGATATGGCGGCTTTTGAAAATTTATTTAAATGCATGATTTACCTCTATTTCGGTCCTGATATTTCGCCGGGCTTTAATCCGACTTCATCTTTGCTTGTGGAACCGTTACCTTTTTTTGTTTCATCTGCCGGTGATTTTGGCTTGGCTTCTCCTGAAGGGCTGTTTGATTTGCCGCTTTCGGAGCTTGACTTTGTTTCATCTGTAGGTGCGGCAGGTACGGTAGGTTCTTTAGCTGAAGTAGAGGTATTTTTGCTATCGCCTGACTTGGTCTCGGCAGGTTTGGCTTCGACCGTTTTACTTTCACCCGGTTTGCTCTCGGCTGGTTTAGACTCACCTGACTTGGTCTCACCAGGTTTTGATTCAGCTGACTTAGTGTCACCGGGAGCGGGTACTACACTGGGCTGATTTGAGGAAGAACTCTTAGAATTATTTTCTGAAGAGGGCTTTGTGCCATTGGTGGCTTCAGCCTTCAGTATCCCCGGTATAGCATTAGTGACACTGCTAGGAGTGCCACTGAGATTTGTACATACACCATGTGTATCAAAGGTATATTCTTTTCCTTCTATAATAATGGTTTTACCGGCAACTATCTTTCCTTCTTCATCAAAGTAATAGTATTTGTCATTTGACTTCAGCCAACCCTTAACCATATGTCCCTGTTCATTGAAGAAGTAAGTTGTACCCGCTATCTTCTTGAAACCGAAGCTCATCTTGCCGTGGTTATCACCGGCAGCTTCTTCCATATAGTACTTGTGGGTACCGTCATTGACCCAACCGGTCTTCATGGAGCCGTCAGGATTGAAGTAATAGAAAATACCGTCAATCTGATTCCATGAGGTACACATTTTTGCGGCGCTTGAGAAGTAATATGTCTTGTCACCTACTTTAGTCCAGCCGAATGCGGCTCTTCCGTCAGGTTTGAAATAGTACCATGATCCGTCCATCTGTCTCCAGCCTGTGGCCATAGCACCTGATCCTCTTAAGTAATAGTAGTTTGAATCGCTCTTAAGCCATGAACCCTGTACAAGGTTGCCTCCGCTTAGTGTATAATACCATTCATTTCCTACTTTAAACCAGCCTGTAGCCATTATTCCGTTTGATTTGAAATAATACCACTTTGAATCAATATTTTTCCAACCTGTAGTCATGATACCTGTGGACAAATCCATATAGTAGTAGCCGTCTGAAGACTGTAACCAGCCTTTGTGCAGTTGATTATTTTCATCAACATAGGTCCAGGTACCATTGTTTGATTTCCAACGGTTATTAGATGCGTACACGACAGAAACGGCGGAGAGTGAAAGCAGTCCGCTAATTGCGCCTGTAACCAACATCTTTTTTATAGTTTGCTTCATATTGCCTCCTTATATTGTTATGGATGAGATCAAACTATAAGAGCTCACCGAAATCAGCTCTCTTACATTTGAACTTATATCCGTCATTACTTTTATTATAACATTTTCCCTAACAATAGAACAGTATATATATTATAACAAATATTTACGATTTACAGAATACCGATTTATATTCTTTTAGAAATAAAAGTTGCTGTAATAAGCTAGATTTAAAGTACATTCTTAAAAGTATTATCTAAAAATTTATAGATGATAGTATTTTTGTATAGTTTTTTGTAGTGTTAGTCTTTAATTTAACAATGATATTGATAAAAAAAACACTAATATAGACAAGGTGAGAATATATAGGTATAATGGTAAAATCGTATAAATTAAATTAGTATATTGAATGTTTTTACGGTTTTGGAGTATATTAGGAGGTGAAAGATTATGGAGGCCTTAAAATATTTATCACTCATTTCTCAGGTAGGTTTTACCATGGTTACACCTGTTTTACTCTGTACATTTGTAGGTATTAAGCTTGAGGGAAGGTTTCATTTTCCTTTTACCTTGATATTCCTATTGCTTGGAGTGATAAGCGGATGTATGTCCGGGTATAGGCTTATTATGAACTCTCTGAAGAAGATGGAGAGAGATGATCAAAAAAAAGACCTGCAAATAAACGAAAACAGTTTTGTTTTACCGAAGAAAGAAAGTAGGGTTTTTAAGAAAAAGGATGAGTAAGGATACAAGAAGAACATGCCTTTGTATGGGTATCGGTGTTTTGATTTATGAGATTATTTTAAGCCTTGCAGCTCTTTTTTTTGCAAGATTTATGAAGTACGCGGTCTCTTCTATAGAACTTGGTATATTGGTGGGAACTGTTTTGGTATTGGCTATGGTTGTGGATATGGGTATATCCACTGAGGACAGTCTGTATGGTGGAACTCCTTCTTATGCACAGAGAAAGATTATGATACATTCTTTACTCAGGAAGGTGTTTTTGTTCGTTGTTGTAGCAATATTTTGGAACAGTAGATACATAAATGCACTCGCGATTGTTATATCCGTTTTCGGATTGAAGTCAGGCGCATATATGTATCCACTGTTTAAAAAAATATTTGAAAAAAGAAGAAAGGAGGAGACATGAGCTTAAGTATTTTAGCTGAAAGTGCAGGTGGAGCCAAAAATTTGGATTTCATGATTCACGGCCTATATAAGTATAAGCTGTTCGGTCAGGAACTCTATTTGACTACGACTACAGTTTCCTTGGTGATTGTTGTTGTATTGATTACCATATTTGCTATATTTGCAAATAGGGCAATAAAGGCATCGGATCCATATGAAGCTCCAAGCGGTTTTGTAAACTTCTTGGAATGTGGTATTGAAGCCTTAGAGTCTATGACAGATACTATTCTTGGCGGAAACAAGGACAGATTCTTGAATTATATAGGAACAATCTTTATCTTTATTTTTGTTTCAAACTTTAGCGGTTTGTTGGGACTCAGAAACCCTACGGCGGACTACGGTGTTACATTCTTGCTTGGATTATTTACATTCCTTATAGTAAACTTCCAGGGTATCAAGAACAGAAAATTAAAACACTTTACATCGCTGTTTGAACCTATCCCTTTACTTTTCCCAATCAATGTTATTGGTGAGATAGCAAACCCGATATCCATTTCATTGCGTCTTTTTGCAAATGTGCTTTCAGGCGTTTTGATCATGGGGCTTTGGTACGGTATGATGCCGATCTTTTTAAAGATAGGTATACCGTCATTCTTACATCTTTATACAGATGTGTTCTCAGGAGCATTACAGACCTATGTTTTCTGTATGCTTAGTATGGTTTATATCAATGACAAATTAGAATAGTTCATTAGATAAAATATTTTCAGGATTTGAGTAGTTTTTAGTCTACTTGATATCATATATTTTGGAGGTTATTTATGAATATGACAGGACAGGATTTTATATTTGGTTGCTCCGCTATAGGTGCAGGACTTGCAATGATAGCAGGTATCGGACCGGGTGTAGGACAGGGTATCGCTGCAGGACATGGTGCGGCAGCTGTAGGTAGAAATCCGGGAGCAAGAGCGGATATCACATCAACAATGCTTCTCGGACAGGCCGTTGCCGAGACAACAGGTCTTTACGGACTCGTTGTTGCTATGATTCTTATGTTTGTTAAGCCTTTCGGCGCTTAATTTGGAGGTTTTATGGAAAGACTGATAGGATTTGACCCTCAGCTTTTGGCTGATTCAGCCATCACAGGCTTAGCGGTCCTTTTCTTGTTCTTTATTCTTTCCTATTTGCTTTTTAACCCTGCAAAGGATATGCTCAAGAAAAGAAGAGAGCGTGTAGCGGGAGATTTGGATAGCGCAAAAGAGGCGAAGGCACAGGCTGAAGCTCTTAAAGCGGAATACGAAGAGAAGTTGGCAGGTTTCAAAAAGCAGGCCGACGCTATCTTGGAAGACGCAAGAAAAAGGGCAAAGGATAGAGAAAATGAAATCATAGAAGAGGCAAGAGCCGAAGCTATGAGAATTACTGACAGAGCTAACAATGAGATAGAGCTGGCAAAGAAGAAAGCCATGGAAGAAGTAAAGTCAAATATTGTGGATGTGGCTTCGATTATTGCAAGCAAGGCGGTCAATTCTGCAATGAATGTAGAAGTGCAGGATAGACTTGTCGAGGAGACTTTAAAAGAAATCGGAGATGGTACATGGCAAAATTAGTGTCCAAAGTATATGGAGATGCTTATGTGTCGGTAGTATCTGATAAAAATAATTTAAATGTTGCACTTGATGAGATAAAGGCAATAAAAGATATTTTTGTAAAAAATGAAGATATTGCACTGCTCCTTGATTCTCCTAAGATGGACGACGAAGAGAAGGTGTCATTTTTGAAGGGAATATTTGAGCATCATGTGAGTGAAGACTCCATGGGACTTTTACTTACCGTTATCGAAAAAAAGAGACAGGCGGAGCTTTTACCTATACTTGACTATGTTACGGATTGTATAAAAGAGCTTTTGCTTATAGGAAAGGCAACAATTACCACCGCATTGCCGCTGGATGATGCAAAGAAAGAGAGAATTGTGGAGGAACTTATAAAGTCTTCAAAGTACAAATCTCTTGAAGCAAAGTATATAGTGGATGAGAGTATTCTGGGCGGTATTGTCATCAGAATAGGTGACAGAGTTGTGGATTCAAGTGTAAAAACCAGAATTGAAAAGATGCGAAAAATGCTATCATAAGCCGTATTACCGGCAAAAAGTTTAAAGAAAAGAGGTACGAGTCTAGTGAATCTAAGACCTGAAGAGATCAGCTCGGTTATAAAAGAGCAGATAAACAAGTATTCAACTAAACTCGAGGTATCGGATGTAGGTACTGTTATCCAGGTAGCGGACGGTATTGCAAGAATACACGGTCTGGCTAAGGCTATGCAGGGTGAGCTTTTAGAGTTCCCGGGAGATGTCTACGGCATGGTTTTGAACCTGGAAGAGGACAATGTTGGTGCTGTTTTACTTGGTGATAAGAGAAATATCAGCGAGGGTGATACAGTAAAGACCACAGGCAGAGTTGTTGAGGTTCCTGTAGGTGATGCACTTACAGGAAGAGTAGTAAACGCACTTGGTCAGCCTATAGACGGAAAGGGACCTATAACTACAGATACCTTTAGAAGAATAGAGAGAGTTGCACACGGTGTTATCGAAAGAAAATCTGTAGATACACCGCTTCAAACAGGAATAAAGGCTATTGATGCCATGATTCCTATAGGAAGAGGACAAAGAGAGCTTATAATCGGTGACAGACAGACAGGTAAGACTTCTATCGCCGTAGATACAATCATCAACCAAAAGGGACAGAATGTTCATTGTATCTATGTTGCTATAGGACAGAAGGCTTCCACTGTTGCATCAATTGTAAAGACTTTTGAGGATTACGGTGCTATGGACTATACCACAGTAGTAGTTTCTACAGCAAGTGACCTTGCACCGCTTCAATATATCGCACCTTACTCAGGCTGTGCTATCGGTGAGGAGTGGATGGAAAGAGGAGAGGATGTACTGGTAGTATACGATGACCTTACAAAGCATGCTGCCGCATATCGTACACTTTCACTTCTTCTTAAGAGACCGCCGGGCCGTGAGGCATATCCGGGTGATGTATTCTATCTTCACTCAAGATTACTTGAGAGAGCATCAAGACTTTCAGACGACCTTGGCGGCGGTTCACTTACCGCATTGCCTATTATAGAGACACAGGCGGGAGACGTTTCAGCGTATATTCCTACCAATGTTATTTCTATTACAGACGGTCAGATTTATCTTGAAACGGAGATGTTCAATGCGGGATTCAGACCTGCCATCAATGCCGGACTTTCAGTATCAAGAGTTGGTGGCGCCGCACAGATTAAGGCTATGAAGAAGATTGCAGGACCTATAAGAGTGGAGCTTGCTCAGTACAGAGAGCTTGCGTCATTTGCACAGTTCGGTTCGGAGCTTGATGAGGCTACAAAGAATCAGCTTGCACAGGGTGAAAGAATAAGAGAAATCTTAAAGCAGCCAAACTATAAGCCTATGGCGGTTGAATATGAGGTAATCATTATATTTGCAGCTACAAAGAAGCTCTTACTTGACGTGCCTACAGATAAGGTACTTGAGTTCCAGGATAAGCTGTTCAAATTTATTGAGAGTAAGCATCCTGAGATAGCTGCTGAGATTAGAGATAAAAAAGAAATTTCTGAGGATCTTGCAAAGAGACTTACAGATGTTATCAATGAATGTAAGAAAGCATAGTGCAGGTGTATTATGGCTTCAATGAAGGAAATAAAGCGTAGGCGTGCGGCGATACAAAGCACTGCTCAGATTACCAAAGCCATGAAACTTGTAGCTACGGTTAAGCTTCAAAAAGCAAGAGCAAAAGCGGACGCTTCCAAGCCTTACTTTACCGTAATGTATCAGACTATAGCATCAATGCTTGAGAAAAGTGAGAATATATCTCACAAGTATCTTAAGAAAAATGACGGCGGTAAGATAGGCGTATTGGTTATTACAGGTAACAGAGGTCTTGCAGGAGGCTATAACAATGCTGTAAGCAGGCAGGTAATAAGCGAATTCAAAAGCAATGAAACACTTATATATGCAGTAGGTAAAAAAGGTAGAGATGCGCTCTTACACAAAGGCTTTGAAGTAGAGGGAGACTTTTCAGAGATTGTGGAAGAGCCGCTGTACAAGGATGCTGCAGATATCACAAAGGTATTGCTTGACGACTATGAAACCGGAAAGCTCTCAGAGATTTATGTGATATATACCAATTTCAAGAACACGGTTGTACATGACCCTGTACTTTTGAAATTGCTTCCTATCAGTAAGGAAGATTTATTGCAGCCTGAGACTACGGAAAGTGAGGGTGCGAGAGCCCTTATGAATTATTCTCCCAATGAAGATGAAGTATTGGATGCTATAATTCCAAAATACATTTCTTCTGTTATTTACGGCGGTTTGATGCAGTCTGTCGCTTCGGAAAACGGAGCGAGAATGACAGCTATGGATTCTGCAACATCAAATGCGGAAGAACTTATAGATAAGCTCGGCTTACAGTACAACAGAGCTCGTCAGGGTGCTATCACTCAAGAGCTTACAGAGATTGTGGCCGGAGCCAACGCCATAGAATAGTGGAAGAGGAAGGAGAAAAGTTGATGGCAGAGCCAAATATTGGCAAAATAACCCAGATTATCGGTGCCGTTTTGGATATTCAGTTTTCAAGAGGACACTTGCCGCAGATCAATGAGGCAATACAGATAGATACCGCTGACGGCGTACTTACAGTAGAAGTTGCACAGCATCTGGGAGACGATATAGTAAGAACCATTGCCATGGGAAGTACGGACGGACTTGTACGTGGAATGGAAGCAAAAGCAACAGGTGCACCTATTTCAGTACCTGTAGGTGAGAATACTCTGGGTAGAATTTTTAACGTACTTGGAGAACCTATTGATAAGAAGGAAGCTCCAAAGGTTGAGGAGTATCTTCCTATACATAGAAAGGCTCCAAGTTTTGAGGAGCAGTCAACTCAGACCGAGATACTTGAGACAGGAATCAAGGTAGTTGACCTTTTATGTCCATACCAAAAGGGTGGAAAGATAGGACTCTTTGGAGGTGCGGGAGTAGGAAAGACCGTACTTATTCAGGAGCTTATCAGAAATATAGCAACAGAGCACGGCGGATATTCCGTATTTACAGGTGTAGGTGAGAGAACCAGAGAGGGTAACGACTTATACCACGAAATGACCGAGTCCGGAGTTATCAATAAGACAACCATGGTGTTCGGTCAGATGAACGAGCCGCCGGGTGCGAGAATGAGAGTAGGACTTACAGGACTTACAATGGCAGAGTATTTCAGAGATAAGGGTGGAAAGGATGTGCTTCTTTTCATCGACAATATCTTCAGATTTACACAGGCAGGTTCAGAGGTTTCAGCGCTTCTTGGACGTATGCCTTCTGCCGTAGGTTACCAGCCTACACTTCAGACGGAGATGGGTGCGCTTCAGGAGAGAATCACTTCTACAAAGAACGGTTCCATCACATCGGTTCAGGCTGTATATGTGCCTGCGGATGACCTTACAGACCCTGCTCCTGCAAATACATTCGCTCACCTTGACGCTACCACAGTTCTTGACCGTTCTATAGTTGAGATGGGTATCTATCCGGCTGTAGACCCTCTGGGTTCAACTTCAAGAATACTTTCACCTCATGTAGTGGGTGAGGAGCATTATGAAGTTGCTCAAAGAGTACAAGAGGTATTGCAAAAGTATAAAGAGTTACAGGATATTATTGCCATGCTCGGTATGGATGAGCTTTCAGAGGATGATAAGCTTACAGTAGCAAGAGCAAGAAAGATCCAAAGATTCCTTTCACAGCCTTTCTTTGTGGCAACACAGTTTACAGGTATTGAAGGAAAGTATGTACCTCTGTCAGAGACCATCAGAGGATTCAAAGAGATTCTTGACGGTAAGCATGATGATATACCTGAGCAGTATTTCCTCAATGCGGGAACTATTGATGAGGTTGTAGAGCGTGCCTCTAAATAGGAGGTAGTATGGACAAGTTTGCATTAAAGATAATGTGCCCCGACCATGTTTTTTTTGAAGGGGATGCTACTATGGTCGAGTACACCACAACACAGGGAAATGTCGGTATATATGCCAAGCATATCCCTATGGTAAATGTAATAGCACCGGGTAAGCTGACTATTCACTGTGAAGACGGCAGTGTGAAAAACTGTGCACTTCACTCAGGTTTTTCTGAAATATTACAGGATAAGGTTACCATACTTGCAGACTCATGTGAGTACGGTGATGAGATAGATGTTGTCAGAGCCAAAGAGGCGAAGGAGAGAGCCGAAAAGAGACTCTCACAAAAAGACGGTGTGGACATCGCAAGAGCCGAACTGGCACTCAGAAGAGCATTGGTTCGTCTGGATGTAGCAGGAAATAAATAAATAATAAGGATTGTATGTTATTTTAAAGGGATAGTGGCATACAATCCTTTTTTAAAATCACATAATTTTTCAGGATGAGAAATTTTAGTATTTATAGTAGGGGTATCATTTAATTGGAAATTGAGGTGAATAATGAACAAGTATAGGATTTCAGTAATTATACCTGTATTTAATTTGGAAAAATATTTACATAGATGCATAGAATCAGTATTAAATCAAAGCTTTTGCGGAATAGAGATAATAATAGTTGATGATGAAAGCACAGATGATTCGGGGAAGATAGCTGACGAGTTTGCTTGTAAAAACGATAATATAAAGGTATTTCATATAAAAAGAGGTGGGGTATCAAATGCAAGAAACTATGGAGTGCAGCACTCAAACGGAGATTACATCGCATTTCTTGATGGAGATGACTATGTAAATAAAGACATATATAAGGAACTTTATATGGCGATAACATTTCAAAAAGCGGATATTGCATTTTGCGATGTTATTAAAGTGCATGAAAATGGGATAAAAGAAGAAATCGAAAGTTTGAGTTTAGAAGGTGGCATAGTACCTGTCGGTAAATACTTGAAAGATGGTAAGTATATGCAACTTGCATGGAATAAGCTTTACAAAAGAGAAATATGGGACAGATTTTCATTTGAAAGTAAGTACTTTGAGGATTTGTCATTAATTCCTGAGATTATAAGTAAATCTGACAGAATAGTTTATGTTAAGAAGTATCTGAATTATTATTTTATTAGAGATAAATCAATCTCCAGAACATTTTCCAAAGAAAACTACATGCACAAGATAAATGCATATAAAAATGTTATAGATAATGTAAATGAAATATATAAAGATGAACTGGTCTATTGGATTGTAAATAATATATTAGACTGTATTAAAAGAAAGGAACTATATTTTTTCAGAGAAGAATTTATTTTGTTCCTGCAAAGTATATCGGAGGAGATAATAGATAACAAATATAAAGCAGATTTAATAGATAGTGAAATTGAGAGTATTTTATATAACAATAGAGAATAGTAATTACATTTGTTATAATGGGCTATAAAGTTGTAATATAAAGACTCCGGAATAAAAAGTGATAGGGCAAAGACGATTTTGTTGAAGCTTTAGACCTGAAACAATGATAACAGAACTTGCATTAAGAATAATCTTAGTGCAAGTTTTTTTATTTCTTCACAGTTTTATTAAATTATGGTATTATAAAAGTCATTGAAAGTTACACATATAAAGGCTTTGAGGGTAAAAGCCCCGGCGAAAGTGAGGACACAAAATGAAGGGTATTATATTAGCAGGCGGTAGCGGTACAAGATTGTATCCGCTGACAAAGGTTACATCAAAACAGCTACTCCCTATATATGACAAGCCGATGATTTATTATCCTATTTCCGTACTGATGGAGGCAGGTATCAGAGATATACTTATTATCTCCACACCGGATGATACTCCAAGATTTAAAGAATTGCTTGGAGACGGTGCACAATTTGGACTGAAATTAGAATATGCTGTTCAGCCAAGCCCGGACGGACTGGCACAGGCGTTTATCATTGGAGAAAAGTTCATCGGCGATGAGCCGGTGGCAATGATACTTGGTGACAATATATTCCATGGACACGGACTTAAAAACCATTTGAAATCGGCAGCCTCAAAGGAAAAGGGAGCTACCGTATTCGGATACTATGTAGACGATCCTGAGAGATTCGGTATTGTGGAGTTTGATAAAAACGGTAAGGCTGTTTCTATAGAAGAAAAGCCTGAAAAACCGAAGAGCAACTACTGTGTCACAGGACTTTATTTCTATGACAATGATGTAGTGAAATATGCCAAGGAATTAAAGCCTTCAGCCAGAGGAGAGCTTGAAATCACAGATCTTAACAGAATCTACCTTGAAAAAGGTGAGCTTGAGGTGAAGGTACTCGGACAGGGC
Source organism: Lachnoanaerobaculum sp. (assembly GCF_057250505.1). Taxonomy (NCBI): domain Bacteria; kingdom Bacillati; phylum Bacillota; class Clostridia; order Lachnospirales; family Lachnospiraceae; genus Lachnoanaerobaculum; species Lachnoanaerobaculum sp. Next base: position 13,081 of record NZ_DBHIEQ010000026.1, read on the forward strand.
TTTACATGGCTGGATACGGGAACACATGAGAGCCTTGTTGAGGCTACCAACTTTGTGTACACTATGGAGACACATCAGCACAGAAAGATTGCCTGCCTTGAGGAGATTGCATATCTGAACGGATGGATAAGCAAAGAAGAGCTTCTAAAGGCATATGAGATTTTTAAGAAAAATCAGTACGGAAAATATTTAAAAGATGTATATGACGGCAAGTATATCGACCACATACATCAAGCCTAAAATAAAACAGACGAGGTTAATATGAAAATTATTGTTACAGGCGGTGCCGGATTTATCGGCGGAAATTTTGTTCACTATATGGTAAATAAGTATCCTGAGGATATGATAATAAACTTGGATCTTCTTACCTATGCCGGAAACTTGGAGACATTAAAACCGGTGGAGAATGCACCGAATTATAAGTTTGTAAAGGGTGATATCGCGGACAGAGCATTTATCTTTAAGCTCTTTGAAGAAGAAAAGCCTGATGTGGTTATAAATTTTGCGGCTGAGAGCCATGTAGACAGATCTATCACAGATCCTGAGAGTTTTGTAAGAACAAATGTAATGGGAACCACAACTCTTTTAGACGCTTGCAGAACCTACGGAATCAAGAGATATCATCAGGTATCAACAGATGAGGTATACGGAGACCTTCCTCTTGACAGACCGGATTTATTCTTTACCGAGGAAACACCGCTTCATACCTCAAGTCCGTATTCATCATCAAAGGCAAGTGCGGATCTTTTCGTACTTGCATACCACAGAACATATGGACTCCCTGTGACCGTATCAAGATGTTCAAACAACTATGGACCGTACCACTTCCCTGAGAAGCTTATTCCGCTTATCATAAGCAGAGCGCTAGGTGACGAGGAGCTTCCTGTATACGGCAAGGGAGAGAATGTAAGAGACTGGCTATATGTTACAGACCACTGTAAGGCTATTGATCTTATAGTAAGAAAGGGTAAAGTCGGTGAAACCTACAATATCGGCGGACACAATGAGAGAACCAACCTTGAGGTGGTAAAGACAATACTTAAGGCACTTAATAAACCTGAGAGCCTTATAAAATTTGTAACGGACAGACCGGGACATGACAGAAGATATGCCATAGACCCTACCAAGATAGAGACAGAACTTGGATGGAAGCCTGAATATACATTTGATACAGGTATTGTAAAGACTATTGAATGGTATCTTAACAATAAAGAGTGGTGGGAACATATCATAAGCGGTGAATACACAAAGTATTTTGAAAATATGTATGGAGAAAGACTTTAATGAGAGTATTGGTAACAGGTGCAAAGGGGCAGCTTGGTAGCGACCTGCTTTGTGAACTTTCTAAAAGAAATATAGAATCTGTAGGTATAGATATAGAGGATCTTGATATTACAGATGCCGCCGCCACAAAGAGAGTAATTGAGGACATTAACAATAAAACTAAATTAGATGCTATAATTCACTGTGCGGCATATACGGCAGTGGATGCGGCAGAGGACAATGAAGCCCTTGTCACAAAGATAAATGCGGAAGGTACAAAAAATATAGCCGAGGTTGCAAAAACACTTGATGTCGCTATGATGTATATTTCTACAGATTATGTATTTGACGGAGAGGGGAAACGTCCTTGGGAGCCTGATGATAAGAGAGCGCCGTTAAATGTCTACGGTATGGCAAAGTATAAGGGTGAGCTGTATGTTGAGGAGTTGGTTAAGAAGTACTTTATAGTAAGAATTTCATGGGTATTCGGACTTCATGGAAATAACTTTATAAAAACAATGCTAAGGCTTGGAAAAGAAAGAGGAGCTGTAAGTGTGGTCAATGATCAGGTCGGTTCTCCTACATATACACCTGACCTTTCAAGACTTTTGGCAGATATGATTGTAACTGACAAATACGGCAGATACCATGCAACCAATGAGGGGCTTTGTTCATGGTATGATTTTGCAGTTGAGATATTTAAACAGGCAAATCTTGATGTAGCGGTGACACCGGTATCTTCAGATGCATTCCCGGTAAAGGCAAAGAGGCCGCATAACTCAAGGATGGACAAGTCCAAACTCACAGAAAACGGCTTTAAACTTTTGCCGACTTGGCAGGACGCACTTGGAAGATATTTGCTTGAACTGGGGGAAAAATAATGGGAAAATATTTCGGAACAGACGGTTTTAGAGGAGAGGCAAATATAGACCTCACTGTTGAACACGCATATAAGGTTGGCAGATTTTTGGGAAGCTACTACTCTAAAGACGGTAAAAAATGCAGAGTGGTTATAGGTAAGGACACCAGAAGGTCAAGCTATATGTTTGAGTATTCTTTGGTTGCAGGACTTACGGCTTCAGGAGCGGACGCATATCTGCTTCATGTTACTACAACTCCAAGTGTTTCATATGTTGTAAGAAGCGATGATTTTGACTGCGGTATAATGATTTCAGCCAGCCACAATCCGTACTATGACAACGGTATCAAGGTAATAAACGGCAACGGTGAAAAGCTTGAGGAAGAAGTAATAGAAAAGATAGAAAGCTATATTGACGGACCTGTTGATACAATCCCTTTTGCCACAAAGGAAAATATAGGAAGAACTGTAGACTATGCCGCAGGCAGAAACAGATATATAGGCTATCTTATATCTATAGCTACCAGATCTTTTAAGGGAAAGAAGGTGGCACTTGACCTTGCAAACGGTTCGGCGTCAAGCATTGCAAAGAATGTATTTGATGCTTTGGGTGCGGATACATATGTTATCCACAACAATCCTGACGGGCTTAATATCAACACCGACTGCGGTTCGACACATATAGAGAGTCTTCAAAAATGTGTTTTGGAAAACGGCTGTGATATCGGTTTTGCCTATGACGGAGATGCGGACAGATGTCTATGTGTGGATGAAAAAGGCAATGTGGTGGACGGAGACCTTATCCTTTATATTTGCGGTAAGTATATGAAGGAGAGAGGCGAGCTTTTCAACAATACCGTAGTTACAACCGTTATGTCAAACTTCGGACTTTATAAGGCATTTGAAAGGGAAGGAATAAACTACGAAAAGACTGCTGTAGGCGACAAGTATGTATATGAAAATATGCAAAATAACGGACATTGCCTCGGCGGTGAGCAGTCGGGACATATCATATTTGCAAAGCACGCCACTACAGGTGACGGCATACTTACTTCACTGAAGGTAATGGAGGTGGTTTTGGAGACAAAGCAGACACTTTCAAAGCTTGCAAGTGAGGTGGATATTTTCCCGCAGGTGCTCAAAAACGTCAGAGTAACCGATAAAAAGATTGCAGGCGATAATAAGGCGGTGCTTGATGCGGTAGATGCTGTCAGCAAAGCACTTGGAGGTGACGGCAGAATTCTTCTTCGTCCAAGCGGTACCGAGCCTCTTATCAGGGTGATGGTGGAAGCAAAGAGCATGGAAGACTGTGAAAAGTATACCGATGAGGTCATCAAGGTAATGGAAAAAGAGGGACTTTTAATATAGGGGGACAAAAATCAGGGAATGAGACAAAGCTTGACTATAGAATAGAGAAGAGGAGAGATTGAATGTATCATATTGAAAGATATAAGAGAAATCCCATAGTGGATTTTAAAGAGAGAACATGGCCGGATAAGCAAATAGAGAAAGCGCCTATATGGTGTTCATCAGATCTGAGAGACGGCAATCAGGCATTGGTCGAGCCGATGGTGGTGGAAGAAAAGATAGAGATGTTTAATCTGCTTGTAAAGTTGGGCTTTAAGGAAATAGAGATCGGCTTCCCTGCCGCATCGCAGATAGAATTTGACTTTTTACGTCAGTTGGTAGACAGAAAGCTTATTCCTGATGATGTAGTTGTACAGATACTTTGCCAGTGTAGAGAGCATCTTATAAAAAGAAGCTTTGAAGCTATAAAGGGAATTAAAAAATGTATAATGCATATCTATAACTCTACCGACACATTACAAAGAGATGTGGTATACGGTCTTGACAGAGAAGGAATAAAAAATATCGCACTTGAAGGTGTGGCTCTTGTAAAGAAGTATATGAAAGACCATGACGGTGAGATTATATTGGAATACTCACCTGAGAGCTTTATGGGAACAGAACTTGACTTTGCACTTGATGTATGTGACGCAGTTGTTGATGCATGGGGTGCTAACAAAGAAAATAAGATAATAATCAATCTGCCCAATACTGTGGAGATGACAACACCGAATGTATTTGCAGACAGAATAGAGTGGATGAGTACACATCTAAAAAACAGAGAGGCAATAATACTTTCCACACATCCTCATAACGACAGGGGTACAGGTACAGCCGTTGCTGAGCTTGCACTTTTGGCAGGAGCCGACAGAATGGAAGGTACACTGTTTGGAAACGGTGAGAGAACGGGAAATGTGGATATTTTAAATATTGCCTACAATATGTATTCGCAGGGTATTGAACCTAACCTTAATATAAGCAATATCAAAGAGATCATAGATGTATATGAGAGAACTACAAAGATGAGCATTGACCCTAGACATCCGTATGCAGGTAAGCTTGTATTTACCGCATTCTCAGGTTCACACCAGGATGCTATCAACAAGGGTGTTCAGGCTATGAAGCAGAGAAACAACCCGTATTGGGAAGTTCCTTATTTGCCTATTGACCCTGCAGATATCGGTCGTGAGTACGAGCCTGTAGTAAGAATAAACTCACAGTCCGGAAAAGGCGGTGTTGCCTTTGTTATGGATACTTTCTACGGCTTCAAATTGCCGAAGGGTATGCACAAGGAATTTGCGGATATTATCCAAAGAATTTCAGAAGTGCAGGGTGAGGTTTCACCTGAGGAAATCTACAAAGAGTTTGAGAAAAACTACATTGATAAGAAAGAACCTCTGCATTTTGAAAAATGTGTCATAACAGATGCTGATGAAGACGGTGATTTCTCTACTTTTGTTAAGATAACATACAGAGAAAACGGAGAAGAGAAGGTATTTGAAAGCAGCGGAAACGGTCCTATCGACGCTGTTAAGAGAGGCCTTGAGAAGGTTGTCGGCAAGGAAATGAAAGTCCTTGATTACAACGAGCACGCTCTTACTTCAGGTTCAAATGCAAAGGCGGCTTCATATATCCATATGCTTGACGTTGAAAGCGGAAAGACTACCTACGGTGTCGGTATTTCAGGAAATATCACAAGATCATCTATCAGAGCTTTATTCTCTGCGGTAAATAGATTGTTCTACTAAAAATGTATTTCAGACAGCATACAAGCGCTGTCTGAGTTTATATATTATAATTGAGGTAAACATGAATATAGTTTATATAGCAAATGAAAAGTTTGCCATGCATCTCGGCGTAAGCCTATATTCGTTATATGAGAGAAACAGACATGAGAAAGAGCTTAGAGTCTTCATCATTTCCACAGGAATTGGTGGGGACTCTTTGGGCAAGTTGAAAAGTATAGCAAAGAAGTTTGGCAGAACTGTAGAAATAATAGAACTTAAAGACACATCAAAATATTTTGATACAGGCTTGCAGGATACTTCCTTTGATATCAGCAAAATGGGCAGACTGCTTGTGGGTGAGCTTTTACCGACAGACGTAGAAAGAGTACTCTATCTTGACTGTGATATGGTGATATTACATTCTATAAGAGAGCTGTATGATACAAAGCTTGGCAAAAATGTAGTGGCCGCCGTAGAGGAGCCGACAGTTCTTGAGAGAGTAAGGTATGAAATAGGACTTGACTATGAGGCTTCCTATGTAAATGCCGGTCTCTTACTGATAGACCTTAAAAAATGGAGAGAAGAAAATCTTGGAGAAAAGATAATAAGCTACAGTAAAAGCATTTGGAATAAGAGCCTTTTCGGCGAGCAGGATGCCATAAACGGAGTGCTCAGATGGAGAATAAAAAAGCTTCCTCCGAAGTTTAACTTCTTCTCAAACTACAAATATTTTTCATACAGGGCATTGACCAAAGTTTACGGTGCAACTCTTTCATATAGTAAAGAAGATTTAAAAGAAGCAAAGAAAAGACCTGTAGTACTGCATTTTGCAGGTGATGAGAGGCCTTGGTGTATAGGAAGCTACAATCCTTATAAGAGAGCATATTTTTATTTTAAGGAAAAGACTCCGTTTAGAGAAGTTCCGCTTGAGGGAGGTAAGAAGCTTTATATGCTTATATATCATATGATGGATTTGGTAACCGTAGTTTGCCCGAGGGTCAGAAAGACGATATCCGAGTACTATATAAATAAAGCTTACAAGAGGCTGTCGGAGAGAAAATAAGGAGAGAAGATGAAATTAGCCTTAGTAGTGTTGAATTATAATGATGCGGACAATACATTAAAACTCTTAGGTAATGTAGCCGATTATGCCGTATTTGATAAGGTTATAGTGGTGGACAATGCCTCAAATGATGATTCCAAGGTAAGACTGAAAAGCTTTTGTGAGAAAAATGAAAAGGTTTATTTTGTAGATAATCATGAGAATAAAGGCTACGGTGCCGGCAATAATGTAGGCATAAGAGTGGCAAAAGATCTTGAAATGGATCTTGCGCTTATAGCAAATCCGGATACGGACTTTGAAGAAAATGTAATAAAAGTTTTAAAGTTGGCTATGGAAAAAAATAAAGACATCGGCATATGCGCTCCTTTGGTGGAGACAAATGATGTATACGGCAGCAGAGAAAATGTACTTAAAGGTGCTTCATGTTGGCCTATGAGAGATTTTCTTCATTCCTTGGCTGAGAACGGTCCGATAAGCAGGCGAATCTTTACAAAGGCTCTTCATTATGACAGAAACTTTTATAATGCGAAGATAAGAAAAGTAGGCGCAGTACTTGGTGCACTTTTGATGGTAAGAGTTGACGCCTTTATAAAGGTCGGAGGCTATGATGAAAAGATGTTTTTATACGGTGAGGAGGATCTGCTTTCAAAGAAGATGGAAGGTATCGGCTTAAAGACTGCCGTTATTACAGGATATAAGTATAAGCATATACATTCCGCAAGCATCAAAAAAAGTTTAAAAAGCCTCTACTCACGCCAGAAAATCAGAGAAGAGTCCACAATGTATTTTTATAAAAATTATCTGAAGATAAACCCTCTTTGGCAGATATTTGCAAAAGTATTTTTTACATTTGTAAGACTTGAAGTGATTATTTTCGGATTACTGTAGGAAAGTTTATGATAGAAATTTTACTTGCGACCTATAACGGTGAAAGATTTTTGCCTGAGCAGATAGAAAGCATAATGAGTCAAAGTTTTAAGGACTATAAAATACTTGCAAGTGACGATAGTTCAAGCGATTGTACTTTTGAAATATTAAGAAGCTATGAGAGTGTATTGGGCGAGAAGATAAAGGTGGTTCAAAGCAATACTCACAGTGCGAAAGAAAACTTTTACAATCTACTTGATATGGCTGATGCCGAATATATTGCGCTCTGCGATCAGGATGACTTTTGGCAAAGTGATAAGCTCGAAAAAAGTATGAAAGCCATACAAAGGCTTGAAAAAAGGTATGGCAAAGAAACACCGATACTGCTGCATTCGGATTTGGAGATAGTGGATGAAAACCTGAATTCAAAGAACAAAAAAATGAGTGAACTTACAGGTATGAGTGAAGCCATAAAGTATGCAAAAAAGGAGTCAAAATATCTTTATACAATAAGCACAGAAAAAAGTTTTTCAAGGTATCTCGTTGAAAACAATATTACCGGAAATACGGTGATTATAAATAAAGCATTACTTGATATATATAAAAGACCTGAGGTTTCTTTTATGCATGACTGGTGGCTTGGACTGATCGCCTTTACATTCGGTAAGGTAGGCTTTCTTAATGAGTGCCTTGTAAAATATCGTCAACATGAAAGCAATGAACTTGGTGCAAAGAATCCTCTGGAACTTCGTAATATAAAAAAGAGGAACAAACAAAGGATAAGAGAAAACTATGACTGCATGTTTGCACAGGTGGAGGAGTTTTTAAGATTATATAAGGATGAACTTGGAAAAAGCAGGTCGGCTGATACATATTTTGCACGCAAATATTTAAATGCCTTTGCAAATATGAAATCTAAAAACAGGATATCAAAGATAAGAGATATCATGAAATATTCATTTTTTAAAAGTTCAAAAATACTTACAATAGGAGAGATGTTGAATATCTGATGAATAAAAAAAATAAAAGTGAGATTTCCACATCTCTTTTTTGGAAAATACTTGAAAACGGAGGTTCACAGGGAGTTCAATTTATAGTGTCTGTACTCCTTGCAAGGCTTTTAAGTCCGTCAGAGTATGGAATAGTTGCAATAGTTTTGATATTTACAACAATAGCCAATGTTTTGGTACAAAACGGCTTTGCTTCAGCACTGATACAAAAGTTTCATGCGGATGATTTGGACTTTTCATCTGTGCTGATTTTTAATGTATTTTTATCACTGGCGATATATATACTGTTATTTTTGGGCTCTCCCGTAATAGCGGATATATATAAAAATCCCGAGCTTACAAATATACTTAGAGTTATGGGCATAATAATACTGCCCGGAAGTATTATATCAATAGAAAATTCATATGTTGCCAGAAATATGAAGTTTAAAACACTTTTTATTGCAACATTTCTTTCGTCTTTGATTTCAGGCAGTGTAAGTGTAATTATGGCACTTGAGGGAGCCAAGGTCCGGGCTTTGGTTTTCCAGCAGATAGTATATTATTTTGCACTCCTTATAATACTCGGTATAGGTATCAAATATTTTCCGGGACTTAAGTTCAGTTTGGAGAGATTAAAAACCATGTTTGCCTATGGCTCAAAGCTTTTGGTCGCATCACTGATAGATACGATTTTTACAAATATACACGGCCTTGTTATAGGTAAGGCATACAGTGAAGATATGCTCGGATCATTCAACAGAGGTGAGCAATTCCCGAAGCTTGTAGTAAGCAATCTTTCATCTGCGATACAGTCCGTACTGCTTCCCGCCATGTCAAAAAAACAGGAAAGTAAGGAAGATGTAAAAGCACTTTTGAAGTCCTCGGTAAGACTTTCCACATTTGTGGTGGCACCTATGATGTGCGGTCTGGCGGCGGTGAGTAACAATCTTATACTTTTACTGCTTGGAGAGAAGTGGAGGATTGCAATACCGTTTTTGCAGATGATGTGCTTTTCATATGTATTTTGGCCGATTCATGTATCAAACCTTGAGGCGTTAAATGCTATGGGCAGAAGTGATATATTTTTAAAGCTTGAAATTATAAAAAAGATTCTTGGAATTGCCATATTGCTGATAGGAATAAGGTATAATGTATTTATATTTGTGGGGCTTAAGGCCTTTTCGGATCTGATCTGTGCATATATAAATGCGGCGCCGAACGGAAAGCTCTTAGGATACACCCTAAAAGAACAGAGTATGGATGCTTTAAACAACTTCATCCCTGCTATAATTATGGGAATTATTATTTACATTGCAGGTAAGCATATAGGAGTCGGTATTTTAAGTCTTCTGATACAGATAGTGCTTGGTGTGATTATTTATATAGCATTGGCCGTAGTTATGAAAAATGAGAACTTTAAGATGATAGTGAGTAAGGTGAGATAATAATGAATATACTTTTGACCAGTGTGGGTAGAAGAGCATATATAATCGATTATTTAAGGGACATATACAAAGACCTTGGATTAAGCGGAAATGTTGTAGCGACAAATTCGGATATGAATACAACCGCTATGAGTGTGTCCGATAAGGCTTTTGAGTCACCGCTTATATATGATGAAGAATATATTCCGTTTTTGTTGGATTTATGTAAAAATGAAAAAATAGATATTTTGATTTCACTCTTTGACATCGACCTTATGATACTTGCAAAGAATAAAGCCGAATTTGAGGCTTTGGGTGTAAAGGTCATTGTTTCAAATGAGGGTGTTATAAATATTTGTAATGATAAGTTTGAAATGCTTGAGTATCTTAAGGAGATAAATATGCCTGTGCCTGAAACCTATTTGGATCTTGATAATGCACTTGAATATGCTGATTTTGATAATAAAACTTATATTTTAAAACCGAGATGGGGAATGGGCTCACTAAGTATTTTTGAAGCCGAGAATAAAAAAGAACTTGAAGTTCTCTATGAAAAGGCAAAGAGAAGTATTCAAAAATCATATTTGAGATTTGAGTCAAATGCCGATATAAACAGAGCGATACTTATACAGGAAAAGATTAAAGGAGATGAGTTCGGACTGGATATTTTCAATAATCTTGAAGGTGAGAATCTAAGTGTTACGGTAAAGAGAAAATATGCCATGAGATCCGGTGAAACCGATATAGCAGAGGTCACCGAAAACAGTGAGCTTAAAGCTGTAGGAAAGAAGATAGCAAAAAGCCTTTCTCATATAGGAAATCTTGACATGGATATACTCTTATCGGACGGGAAAGCCTATATAATAGATATGAATGCAAGATTTGGCGGAGGCTATCCATTTACTCACAATGCCGGAGTAAATGAGCTGGAAGCAATTATAAGACTTTGCAGAGGCAAAGAGCTAAATGATTTAAGTGTTAAAAAATACGGCCTCTTTGCAAAAGAAATAACCATGGTGGAATTAAAATAGATTTGGATATATTATGGACAGTAAAGAAAGAAGTGCATATTTTTGGAATATGCTTGGCAGTATTGTATATGCCGTTACAAGTATGCTGCTTGGAGTGGCTGTCACAAGGCTTGCGGGAGCATATGCAGGCGGAGTATTTTTCTTCGGATTTTCCACATTAGGCCAGCAGCTTTATATAGTTTCATACTTTGGAATGAGACCTATACAGGTTACGGATATTTCAAATGAATATACATTCTGTGATTATTTAAGATTCCGTGTAATGACTTCACTTTTGGCCGTTTTGGCAGGGTTTGTATACATAGTGTTTATGACAAAGGACAGCTATGTATTTGAAGTATATATGATTTTGTCATTGTATAAGATTTTGGACGGATTTTGTGATATATTTGAGTCCGAAATGCAAAGACAGGACAGACTTGATATGACGGGAAAGGCAACACTTTTCAGGACATTATTCTGTGTATGCATATTTTTGGGAATCCTTGGAATTACAGGGGATTTAAGACTCAGCTCTTTGGCTCTGCTGCCAAGTATAGCGGTTGCGGCGTTGGTCTTTGATATTATACCGCTTGGCAGATTGAATATAGATAAGAGTATAAAAAAATCATCATATCTCTCTTTATTAAACAAGAGCAAGTGGCTGTTTTTGGGAGCATTTATAGATCTTTATATATTTGCCGCAGCAAAGTATGCGGTAAACTACAGACTCGGAGAGGAGTTAAACGGCTACTTCAGTATAATATTTATCCCGACTTCCATAATAAATTTGATGGCGGGATTTATAATAAGGCCGATACTTACAAAACTTTCATTACTGTATAAGACAGGTAACAAAAAAAATTTTGTTTCGACCATATCAAAGATTGCGGTATTTATATTTGCAGCCACATTATTTGGAATGCTTGCGGCTTATATATTTGGAATACCTGCGCTTAAGCTTGTACTTGGAGACGCCGGAAGTGCAATTAAGCCTTACAGACCGGCCTTGGTTTTGGTGATACTTGGCGGAGGACTTTATGCAATAGTAAACTTAGGATATTACTGTCTGGTTATATTTGAGATGACCGGAGTTATATTCTTTATATATGTGGTCGGTGCGGTTTTTGCATATTTTTTCAGCGATTTTATGGTAAAATACTTTGCTATGAACGGAGCCGCACTTGCATATATGATTACCATGTCGGTATTGACCGTATTTTTCCTTATAGCGGTGATTTTCGGACTCAGAAAGGTTAAAAAATGAATTTAGTAGATGTAATAATACCTACATATAAGCCTGGTAACAGATTTTTGACATCAATAAAGAGGCTTTTGGCTCAAAGTGTAAAACCCGGCAAGATTATTATTATAAATACGGACAAAAGTATTTGGGACAAGTCGGGTATTGAAGAGGGTATCAAAGGTATATTTGAGGGTAGCGAAGTAGGCCTTTATATTGAGCATATTGAAAAAAATGAATTTGACCACGGTGCTACCAGAAATCTCGGAGTATCAAAATCTGATGCAAAGTATTTTATATGTATGACTCAAGATGCGGTATGCTTTGACAAGGAGACTGTAAAATATCTGCTTCGAGGAATGGATAAGTCAATAAAGATGACTTATGCAAGACAATTACCTGACAAAAAGGCAAATAAGATTGAGAAGTTTACAAGGGAATTTAATTATCCTATAGAGTCAATGATAAAGTCCTTTAATGAAAAACAGACACTTGGAATAAAAACTTACTTTGCTTCAAATGTATGTGCAGCCTATGAAAGAGAGACCTTTAATGCACTTGGAGGCTTTGATACGGGAGAGATTTTGAATGAAGATATGCTTTATGCATACAAGCTTATCGAACATGGATATTTTATAAAATATGAGGCATGGGCCAGGGTAATACATTCTCATAACTACAGTGGAGCCGCGCAGTTTAAAAGAAATTTTGATATCGGAGTTTCACAGGCGAGCAATCCTCATATATTTAAGAATATAAAAAGTGAGAATGAGGGCAAAAAAATGGTGTTAAAGACATTAGGGCATCTTTTGTCCACTCATTCATATATCAGCGTTGTGAAGCTTGTATATATCAGCGGTTGCAAGTATGCAGGATTTCTGGCAGGTAAGAATTTTAAGAGATTGCCGAAGAGTGTGGTGAGAGCTTTAAGCATGAATAAAGGTTTTTGGAGATAGATATGTCTGATACATTGGTAATAATACCGGCATTTAATGAAGAAAAGAATATTGCAAATGTAATAGAGCGACTTACAAATACATTAAATGATGTGGACTATGTGATTGTAAATGACGGCTCTATTGACGCTACATCAAAGATCTGCAAAGAAAGAGGATTTAATATTATAGACTTGCCTGTAAATCTGGGACTTGCAGGTGCTTTTCAAACCGGTATGAAATATGCCCACAAAAACGGGTACAAGTATGCGGTGCAATTTGACGGCGACGGACAGCACAGACCGGAATATATACCTGAAATGAGAAAAAAGTGTGAGGAATGTGATATAGTCATCGTTTCAAGATTTGTAACCAAGAAAAAGCCTTTCTCGATGAGGATGTTGGGCTCAAGACTTATCAGCCTTGCAATAAAATTAAGTACCGGCGTGACAATACATGACCCTACTTCAGGTATGCGAATGTACAATGAAAAGCTGATTGCAGAGTTTGCACTCAGACTTAACTATGCGCCTGAGCCGGATACGGTATCCTATCTTATAAAGCAGGGTATGAGAGTCTGTGAGATACAGGGTGAGATGGATGAGAGAGTGGCGGGTATAAGCTACCTCACACCTATCAATGCCATGAAGTATATGTTTAGGATGCTGACTTCCATCATTATTATTCAAAGTTTTAGAGAGAAGAAAAAAATATGACAGCTATACTAAGAATCGGACTTATCTTGATATCTATAATGTCATTTTTTATCATTGTTAGAAAGATAAGGAAATCAAAAATAAGAATAGAAGACGGACTCTTCTGGGTGGTCTTTGCCATCATACTGATAGTATTTGCGGTGTTCCCGGGGATCATCTACTTTATCTCCGACCTCGTAGGTGCCAAATCCCCCGCAAATATAGTCTATCTGATAATAATAGGCATGCTCCTTGTCAAGCTTTTCTTTATGAGCATACAGATGTCGCTTCTTGAAAACAAGGTTGTGAATCTGGCTCAGGAGATGGCGCTGAAGGAGAAAGAGGATGGGGAAGAATAAATAAGAATCAATATAGTAATTAAGGGGTATCACGAATGAAAGTGATACCCTATCTTTAGTTTCAGGTAAGCAGGTTATCAATATTCTGCTTTGAATGCAGTATTCTATGCACTTCCATTACATCATTAACAAGCTGATTTGCGGCAGTCGGATTATGCAGGTTATTAGTTATTTAGTAAGTAATTTTAAATAAATCATTTTTGAATAGAGGAAGATAATGATTTTCTTGACTTTGCTATTTCTGCATTTATCTCATCCTGTGACATATCGGAGATATTATATTTATTTGCAATCTTACTTGCTTTCTCTAGAGCGCTGATTCCGGGTGAATCAGTGTCATCTGAATTTATATTAAATTGAATTGGTGTATTTGGCATAGTTAAACCTCCGGAATCTAAAATATTCTTATAGGGTAATCATAGTATAGAATGTTGTATTTCTACAGGACAAACGCATGAGTAAACAATGAATGAATAAACTATGAACAATCCCCTTTTTTATGGTATATTTAAGAAAAAGGGGATTTTGTGATGAACGAATTATTAGAATGGCTTGAATACATCGAAGATGTAAGGCAAGAGAGAAAAGTAAAGCATAAATTAAAAGATATTATAGTGATAGTGCTATTTGCTACCTTGGCAAATGTAGACGATTGGGTTGAGATGGAATATTTTGCTTATTACAATGAAGAATATTTAAAAAGATACATAAAACTTGAGAATGGTATCCCGTCCCACAACACATTATGTCGCGTTTTTGTTACGCTACAACTGGAGATATTACAACAGCTTTATAAGAAATGGCAAGAATTGTTAAACAGAAATGAAGGAGAAGCCCTAAAAAAGATTATCTGCATAGATGGAAAGACAATGCGAGGAAATAGAAGCAAAGAAAGTAAAGCAAATCATATAGTAACAGCATGGAGTAAGGAAGACGGATTTAGCCTCGGCCAAAAAGTAGTAGATGAAAAAAGTAATGAAATAACAGCAATACCGGAGTTATTGGAAAAGATTAATATAAAAGGTCAAGTAGTAACAATTGATGCCATGGGGACGCAAACGGCAATAGTAGAAACTATACGAAGAAAAAGGGGAGAGTATGTATTAGCCTTAAAAGGTAATCAAAATGTATTATGTGAAGAAGTAAGTTTATTTTTAAATGATGAGGAAGAAAAGAAAAAAATAAAGCAAAAGGGAATATATAAGAAAACAAGAGAGAAGGCACATGGTCAAATAGAGATACGAGAGTACTACCAAACGGAAGAAATAAAATGGCTTGAGAGTAAGAAAGAGTGGAAAGGTCTAAAGAGCATAGGGATGGAGGAAAAAACAATAATAAAGGGAGAAGAAAGGAAAAAAGAATATCGATATTATATAAGCAGTTTGAAAGAAGATATAGAATTATTTTCAAGGTCGGTGAGAGGACATTGGAGTGTAGAGAGTATGCATTGGCATTTAGATGTAACATTTAAAGAAGATGCAAATAAAACAATAGATAAAAGAGCAGCAGAAAATTTAAATATTATTAGGAAATGGTGTATAAGCATATTAAAAATGATAGAGATATTTCGGCCTAAATTGTCTATGAAAAAGAAGAGATTTGTTATCAGTATGAACCCTGCGGAATTTTTAGAGCAGGTATTGGCTTTTTAAAAAATGATATTTTTGCCAAAGGGGGAGTATAACATTTCATGCGTTTGTCCTGTGATTTAACAAATAGGTATAGCATTTTTCATCTAAAAATGCTATACTCACTTAGATAAGATTGCTGTGTAAAATTAAGTTTAAGACTAATTTCTGAAGAAAGGAGAAGAATAATGGAATTAAGTAAATATGTGGTAGAATCAAAACATTATGAAAAATCTCTTGACTCAGATTTAAAAAAAGAAAAAGGTATTTTTTATACAGATATAGAGTTGGCAAGTCATATTGTTAAATTTTTGAATCTGCCAAAAAGTTCTGTCATTTTAGATCCATGTTGTGGAACGGGAAATTTTCTTGCAGTGGCAAAAGAATTAGGGTATGAAAAAATATATGGTGCTGATATTGATAAAGATGCAATTTCGTTAGCAAAAAAGAATATAGACACAAACACCTTTGGAACATTGGATACACTTGGCAATGATGCTGAGTATATTTTGAATAAGTTCAATTTATCAGAGCCGGTTGATGTAATTATTGGAAATCCACCGTATGCACCTATTGCAAAAGATATTATGATTGATACATCTGATTACTTGTTTTTAAGAAAAGTAAAGGATTCAGGTAGTAACTTATTTATTGCTGCAATGTATAAAGCATTTGATTTGATTAAAGCAAATGGAACAATATCCTATATTATACCTAAAAACTTTCTTCACGTTGCTTCATATTCAATGTTAAGAAAAACAATCTTAAATGAGAAAAAAATTGTTTCTATTTTAGATATAGGCAAGTATTTCAAAAATGTTAGGGGAGAGCAGATCGTATTAACTTTAGAAAATAGCTTTATGAATGATAATAATATTCCTATATACAAGTATGAAGACTGTGAAATTGTCAAGAAACTAGAAGTCCCTCAAAGCTTTTACAAAGATGAAATTTTATTATTTAGTAGTGAAGAAGATTTTACAATTTATAAAAAATTGGAAGGTACATATCAAAAATTTAGTGATGTGTGTACTGGATATGTAGGCAGAGGAAAGTCGAAGTCGGATAAAGCGATAGTTGGAAAGGATATACGTAAATTTTCATTTAAAAATATTGAAGTCCCTAAGAAGGGAAATAAAGTCTTTATACAGAATATTTATAGTGCTGAAGCAGGAATAATTGCAAGTTTTGCAGGAAACCTTGAAGCTGGAGAGACAGTAACTGTTTTTACTGATGGCGATGAAAAAATGTGTCGATATATACTGGGATTTTTACATTCTAATTTATGTAATTATTATTTGCTTAACTTTTGTTATAATAATTCAAAACTTACAGTGCATACAGATGCAAAATACTTAAAAAAATTACCTCTAATTATAAAAGGTAATACATTTTCTAAGATAATAAGCGTTGTTAAATCATTAGAAAAAATTGAATATATGAGCGAAAGTTGGTTTGACATGATGGAAGCTTTAAATGATTTGATATATCAGACTTATAATATATCTGAAAATGAAAGATTACACATAGATTTGCAAATGAAAAGTATACAGTCGAAGAGGTGGCATAATGATAAATGAAGAGAAAAGATGTAATAATTTAACTGGGAAAGAGTGGCTTCAAAATTCTTTTAGCATATGGAGAAATTTGACTAAGACTAAAGAAGAAAAGGATATGGGGCATCCGGCTTCATATCCTGTTTCTTTGTGCGAAAAGCTTATAAAAACTTTTTCAAAAAATGATGCTTTAATAATAGATCCGTTCAATGGAGTAGGTTCGAGCCTTGTTGCGGCACATAATCTTGACCGTAAAGCTGTTGGTATAGATTTGTCACAGGAATTTTGTAAGGTTGCAGAGCAAAGGATTGGGAATGATAAAAAAAATAGAATTATTAATGGAGATAGTTTCTCGGAATTGGATAAATTGGAAGAAAATTCATTTGATTTGTGTCTAACATCACCACCTTATTGGGACATATTAAATATGAAACGGAGTGCTGATGGGAAACAGAGCATAAACTATTCGGAAAAGTCCAATGATATGGGGAATATATCTGAATATCGTACTTTTATAAATGAATTGGGAAGATTATTTTTTAAAGTTAATAGAGTTTTGAAACCTGGGGCATATTGCTTGGTAAATGTTATGGATATTCGAAAAAAAAGTGTTTTTTACCCTCTCCATAGCGATTTGGCGACAGAATTACAAAAACAAGGGTATGTATTTGATGATATTATTATCTGGGACAGACAGCAAGACTATAATAATATGAGACCTTTAGGTTATCCATATAAATATCGCATAAATAAGGTCCATGAGTATATATTGATTTTTATAAAAAAGTAGGAGGATTTGCAATGTACAATGAAGAGTTTTATAATTTTTTAGTCAGTAGCAAGCAGCGTATATTTATTGATGCTGAAGGAAGGGAAGATAAGATCAAGGCTTTCATTCAAAAGTACAATAGTAAATATAATGCATCTGTTTCTGTTGGAGATTATGGTATATGTTTACTAGGAGATGTCGATAAATGGGGAATAGAATTGAGAATATATTTTAATAATATTTCTAATATTCCTTCTTATTGGGATGGAAGAAAATATCATAACAGAAATTATAAATCAAGTGAATTCACTTATAGGTTAGATGATAATCAATTAGTCTATTATTTATTTGATAATGGATATAGACTTGGATACAATTAGAATAAGGAGTTCGTTTTGAATAATAATTGAGTAAATAATATGAGAACCTTATATTAGCCCTACAAATGTCGTATAAATAAATTTTTATTAAAGTATACTGATTTTATAAGATAGGAGGATATTATGTTTACATTAAGAAGTGTTTTATCACAAAGAGGCTATGGTTATCAAACTTTTTTTACTGATAGAGCAGAGGATATCTACTTTAAAACAGTAAATGATCTTTGCTATTCAATAGGTTATATTTTGAGACATGTTCAAAGAATAGATGCAGAAATACCAGAAGAACAGATATCAGAAATTTTAAGAGTTATACCAAATTACCCGATAACAACCAGCTATACATCTGGCGGAAATGTCATGAAATGGGGTAAACAGTACCGTATATATTTTAATTCTATAAGAAATATGCCTGTTGAATTAAAAGGAAGATTACAGAATGATGATAAAATGAGACTTACAGGAAGTAGGTTTATAGAAGCGTGTTTTTATATTGGGTTTGTTCCTGGTTCTAATCAAGATAGAGATTTGATATTAGAGGTAATGAATGAGATTTTTGATGACGAAGAAACCAAATTTTTTGAAGATGGATACAAAGGATAAGATTAATTATGAATGTAGAAATGGCTTATCTCTTGGGGATGATATGTGGAAATGGTGAAATTCAGAGGACATCAGTTAATACTGTAATATCTATTGAAATACCACACAAAAAATTGGAAACAGAAGAAGTTCATGATGTTAAACTTTATGTGAAGGCGAGTATTGCAGATATTAGAAATATCATTGAACCTTTGATTGGTGCAGGATTGGATTTTATTCAAAATCCTTCATCGACTATTTTGTCTTTTACTAAACCAAATACGGATTATTTAATACGCGAAATAAATAGGTTTGTTGGAAATGCTGTATCACATAATGATATATCAATCCATGAAGATATTTTTGAGTGTAGTGTGGATGAACGCAGACAATTTTTAAAAGGTTTTGCAGATGTTACAGGGTATATTAGGAGGAGTAATGCGTATTTTAATAAATATGAACATAGAGTTTATTTAGAAATACCACATAACTGGCAAATGGTAATAGATATATGTAATTTATTAAAGTCAACCGATATTCCTGTACAAACGATTGATTGGGCACATCCTAATATGCGAGATGGAGATCTGAAAAAGTATAATGCAGGTCAAGTTAATTTTTGGAAAAAAGAACATCAAGTAAAAATATGGGCAAATGAGTTTAATCCAATTGGCTTTGGGATTATACACAAACAACAAGCATTGGATATGTTTTCGGATGAATTAATTGCTGCATATAGAAAACTTAGCAAAGACTTAAAAAAGAAAACTCATAAATACTTTTGGGAATCAAAAAGAAAACCGAATAAAACTAAACCGCCTCATCCAGGAGAAAATGATGATTTTATTCCAATAACAATTAGGGGTAAGCATTTCAACTCATGGACGGAAATAGCGGGAGAGTTGGGTTATCATGAGTAAAAGAAATGTAAAAAGTGAATTTGAATTATATTTACCAATGAAAAATTGGTTGCAAGGGTATTTGGAAGATAATTACAAAGGATATAAAATCATCACTGTAGATGCCCATTCAGAAAGATTAGATAGAGTTTTAGCTAAGTATGATATATTGAATGAACTTGCTGTTGGTTTAGATCTCCAAATAGATGTTTTAGGAATAGCAAAAGAGGAAATACGGTAAAACTATTTTTTATTGAAGCAAAGAAAACAAACTTGACTTTAAGGGATTTAGGACAATTATGGTCATACTGTAAATTAATCGAACCTGAAGAAGCTTTTTTAATGACTTCGGCAGGATTAGGTACATTAAATAAAATACTAAACCTGAATTATTCACCAAAGTAGATTTTGCTTAGAGACTACGCAAAATAAGGTGTTTATAAAAATATCTTATTTGTAAATCTGGAAATCACCTTAAAAAAGGGCGTACTATCCCTATGTACTAAAAATCACTGTTTTATATTTGATTTCTAAGGCTCATAAGTTACCACTATTCGCTATTCCAACGGTGGAGATAATTTCCTGATGTTTGAAATTGTTTCGTAAAACTCTTTCTTATAGAGGCAACTGCTACATAGTTTGAATATGGTATATCTTGCCGTATGTACTACTTTTGCAGCTACTTTTAACAACTTTAAACGAATAGTATTAATTTGCTGTTTCCTCATATTTGAAGAGAGTACAAGTCGTCTAAACCAATTAAACAGGTTATAGGCAAGAACCATGCACCTGTAGACGATTTGCATTTACTACCTTGGAGCGACTGCTTACTGAGGAAAAATCAAATCCTGATTTTCCTTCCTTTATAAAGTTTTCCATCTTACCTCTACCACAATAAAACTGAATTACCTGATGTGGTTGTGATTCCATTGTAGTAACAACAAAAGTATATAGGTGAATAAACTGATTATAGGGTTTTTCTACTTTAAAAACTATTCTCCTTGGGTGAGACCAACTTCCTGCCTGATAGTAGAATTCTCCGTACTCCACCATATAATCTGTCTGATTTTCACGGGATGCCCTAAATAGTGCCGCATCAGCATCTGCAACATATTTTATAAGAGTTTGGTTTTGCTTTAAACGAATAGCATACTTACAGTCATTATCCTCACATGCTTTGTATAGATCAGGAGAAGCAAATCCGCTATCTCCACGAAGATAAAGAGGGAGCGATGGATATTTTGCACGGTATTCCTGCAACAGTGGAATCATGAATTTGTCAGCATCATTACTGCAATACTGTGTGCCGTTACGAAGTTCAGCCTTTAAAAGATCACCTGTGATTCCGTCATAGCAAAGTAATGGATGATAACCGTGAGCCTGATAATGAAAGTTAAAGCCTTCGCCTTCCTGATTACCGTAAGTGTTAAGCAGTGTAGAATCAAGGTCAAACAGCATATGTTGTGGTGTCTTAATAGAATAGACAATATCTCGCATTTTTGCATTTATAGAATCAAACTGTGCAAGAGTGTCGTTGTCCATCCTATTCCAAAAACGAGATAGTGTAGGTTGAGAGGCCAAGGTCTCTTTTTCCAAAATAGATGTTAATACCGGATCACTTGTCAGTTCATCTGCACAATCATCCTTAAAATAGGCTGCTATAATTTGGTAGAGCATCTGCATAAGGTTATCAGAGTCTGTGTGAATACGGCTGTTTGTATGGTCATTGGTTTTGAAAAGCTTTTTCACAAGCTTTATAAGGCCTACCTTTGTAGCGAATTCTTTGATGAGGAGTAGCCCTCCATCAGAAGAGAGGTTTCCGCCATTAAAATTTATTTTTATTTTCTTGTTGCTTTCAAGTGAAATAGTGTTTAAAATTGACATATAAGGACTTCCTTTCCTTGGCATTGTTTTTTTCCACATTAATTTTACCAAGAAAGAGGTCCTTTTTCCATTCACTTTTTAGGTGAGAGTAAGAAAGTTTTGTAAATGCAGTAATTATGCAGCTTTCAGCTATAGAAGCAACTATGCCATGAATAATTCAGGCTAACGCTTGTAAAAGATGGGATAATTTCAGTAGAAGATGCTGCAAAAAGAGCAAATATAAGCGTAAGTACGTTTCAAAAATATTTAAATGAAAAAATGTAAATGATTAAGTAAGACTTAAAACAATGAGGACACTGTAAAAGGTGTCCTTTTTTGTATGGCTTTAATTGGGTTGAGACTATGTACTATAAAGAAGGTAATAAATAATTTTACTTACTAAATGGCTTGTTATCGGTGGCAATGTGAGTGAAATGCTTTACAAACGTAAGCGTCAATTCAAGTACGCCTCCCAATAAATACACTTCCACTATAAAATAAG
>NZ_DBHIEQ010000027.1:0-24898 GCF_057250505.1 Lachnoanaerobaculum sp.
ATTCCTGAGAGTTGTAAAAATAAAAAGTCGTAGGATTAGAATGATAAGTTCTAGTTCTATGACTTTTGCTCTATGTGTACTTAGCTTGACGCTTACAAATCAACCTACCCAAACGCTTAACTCTAAACAAAAAGCGGGGTGAATAACCAACCCGCAAAACTCAATATACAACCTAAAAAAATCTCTCCTCAAGCATCAAACATAACGCATGATATACAGGTAAATGTAGCTCTTGAATCTTAAAAGTTTCTACCTCCGGAACAATGATAATCTCATCACAAAATTCCTTCATCTTGCCGCCGTCTCTTCCTGAAAGTCCTATTGTCTTCATTCCTTTTGCCTTAGCAGTCACTAAAGCATATAAAATATTCTCGGAATTACCTGAAGTTGATATTCCAAGAAACACATCTCCTGCATTACCGAATCCGTTCACCTGCTGCGCAAATGACAGCAAAGGATTACAATCATTAAGATATGCGGTTGAAAGTCCGACATGACCTGTGACTGCTATTGCCGGTAGGGCACCTTGCAAATTATGGGCAAGTACATCCCCAAGATTCTTATCTACAGACTTCAACTTATCTTGTAGTGCAGTGTCCAACTTTCTCGGCTTTATAAAGGCCTTCATAAGTTCACCGACAATGTGCTCCGAATCGGCAGCACTTCCACCGTTACCGGCCACCAATAACTTACCGCCATTGGAGTAAGACTCCTCTAAAATCTTATATACTCCAATGATATTCTCTCTTTGTCCTACCAGACTAGGATACCTTTCCAGTAGTTCGTCTAATATATTTAAAATGCTTTCTTTCATAAAACCTCACTATATATCAAATCTAAATTCTCCTTCAGGAAGTCTTATATCAATATCTTTATAATCCCATCTATCAGTATCGACACTCCATGTCTGCGCACCTCTAAGTTCAAAATTCCAATCAAGAATCTGTCCGCCCATAGCCTCAAGACCTGCTGCCACCTTATGCCTGGCATTAAATGGGCAATAAATAAGCAAGAATCCGCCTCCTCCTGCTCCAAGTAATTTACCCCCTATAGCACCTTCCTGCTTTGCTGTATTATATAAAGTATCTATATCCGTATTTGTTATTTTATTGCTCATTCTCTTTTTACTGTTCCAGCTATAGTCAAGTAATTTACCGAAAGCATTCAAATTCCCTTTTAGCAATTCATTTTTCATTGCATATGCTAAAGCCTTTACTTCACACATGGCCTTAAATGAATCTTGCTTTTCATAGTTTCTTACTTGATCATCGATAATATTTGCAGAAACATGAACGCCTCCTGTATAACACTATTTTTTACTAATATGTTCCTCATTTAATCTTTCACTTAATTTTTTACTTTCTTCTAATACTTTATCCATATTCCAATACTCAAAATTACCAAACCTTCCATTTAAACAAATTGATAATTCTTTATAGTATTTCCTAATAACATCCATATTAGTCGTATGATTAAGGTCGTATATAACATATGCATACTTATGGCGCGTCATATTCAGTACTTCAACATCATTTGCATTCTTTGCAATATTTATATCAACAAAACCTTTTGCTATTTTTTCACGTATAGCATCATCTGTCATATTTGAAAAAACGTCACCATCTCGATACGTAATCTCAACCATAAATGTAGCTTCACCATCCCTATGATAGCTTTCCCCTAAAAAGTCCATCTTCGAAATTCTATGAAAGATTATATTTTTATCAGGTACAGTATAAGCATAATGATCCCCATACATATCATAAGGTGTTCTAACAAAAGCAATTAAGATAGAATTATACTTAAGATCATCCTTAGCTTCTATAACATACTTAGGTACATCTTCCGTAGCATCTACAAGATCATGAACCGGCATAGTAGATATCACTAACTCACCTTCTACACATTTTCCTGAATCTGTATTGATTTTATAATATGTATCACTCTTTGAGACCTTTATTACTCTACTATTTAGCAACACTTCACACTTTTCAGTATCCAACTTTGAATAAATACCTTCACATATCGCCCCAATACCTCTTGTTGACGGATACTCAAAATATAGCTGATGCAAATACCCCTCTATAGTCTCACCAGAAGCACTTCTCCTTATCTCATCCTTTGTTGGCTTCGGTATCCTTTCTACCATAGACGTATTCATACATGACGGGTCAAATTTCCAAATCTTTTCATTATATGGTCTTAAATATACGTTAGTAATCCCTTCTCCAAATGTTTTCAGAAAAAATTGCAACATATTCTGTGGTATATAATTTTCATACGGATTACTGTCAAAAGCTCTAATACAGTACTCTAAATCATCTTTAGGAAGTTTAGATAAATCGTTTTCAAACGGATATTGAATCAGCTTACCTTTATAGTATATCTCATTAGACCTTTTAATCTTGTTTGTACCAACTTCGATAAAATCCAATAATTCATTTAATATCTCTTTGTTCTTGGAAAATATTATATGTGGGCCTATATCATAGGTATATCCGTCATAAAACAAAGACTTTGCAAGTCCACCAATCCTATCTTCCGACTCTAAAACTTTAATAGAGTCAACCCAGTCAAATTTCTGCAAATAATAAGCCGTGCTTAAACCTGCTAACCCACCACCTAAAATAACTACTCTCATTTTATAATTTAGCCTTTCTTTTTCACTTCTACTTTTGCTTTTGCTGCACACCTTCTCGCATCTGCTTTAACTGCTTTGAAATTAGATAAAACCATTTTTATTACTTTCGGGATTTTCTTCAAAGGCAGTCCTCTTGATGGACCATTTTCTCTTGGTCTATGCCTAACCGGCACTTCCTTTAAAGTATAACCACGATATGATAAACGAATCATATTTTCAAAGGAAATAAGGTCTGTACAAATCCAATTGTCGTTCAAAATATCTTTCATAGCATCTGTACGTATAATCTTAAAGCCACTATCAATATCTTTAAAATTTGTTCCAAAGTAAATATTCACTAAAGTATTGAAAACCCTTGTCATTACAATACGATATAATGGGTCTTTCCTTTTTACTTTATATCCACTTACAATATCATACTTATCCAGGTATGGATACATATACCAAAAATCTTCAGGATAATGCTTGCCGCTTGAGTCGGTAAAGAATATATAATTCTTCTCAGGAAGCTTTATTGAATCCTTATATGCCTGTACATATCCCTTCCTAGCTGTTCCGCTAACTAAGCGTATATCCAACTCTTTAGACAATCTGTCTAATATTTCCTTAGTACCGTCAGTGCTTCCATCTTCGGCAACAATAAACTCAGCGTCATCCAACTTTACAAATACATTGTTATAATAGTCTCTTATTACCTTTTCAATTATCTCTGCTTCATTATAAACCAGCATAACTATTGAAATACTCTTTTTCAAAATATATACTCCTTTCATATATATGGATATATAGATTACAACTATTGTACAATATCTTTTCTAAAATACAATTGCTGTTTCTCTTGGTTATAGTCCATAACATAATTGCTATTCAAAAAATCATTGATTTCTTTACCAAAATCACTATATTCCTCCAAGAAATCAGTTCCACCAACTACGATTGCAGCAGGCATACCTTTCTTAATATCATCCAAATATTTATCTTTTATATTTGAATTCACAGAAACCAATGGATTCTGATAAAAATACTTAGATATTGATAGACGTTTCGATTCCCAATAATATGCACCAAAGTTTCCTATCACAGATATCTTTTGATCTTTATTTGTTTTTTCTCTGATACGCCTTGAAATAACTTTTACAGTATATCTATTATACGAATTATAATGTAACATATTCATTCCCGCGATCCCACGTAACAGATTTCCATTTTTATCAAAAAGGAATCCTATTATCAGAAACCCTAATATACAATTCAATATCGTTTTAACGGTACTACTACTCAACGTATTATACAATATATTGATATTAGTAATAAAAATTAATAAGCCAATAGGAAAAAGCGGTAACATTATAACTGCATAATGTTGCCATGTATATCCCGACATACTTGTAAAAAGCAAACTAAAACCATATAGACAATAATACATAGTAAGCTGTAGACTGTACTTAGCTAACTTTTTACGATTTATAATACTTAACACTGCACCTACAACAACAACTATTCCCAACAGAGTTAAACCAAAATATTTAATCGCATATAATTTATTTCCACCACCGGCAACATATCCAAAATTAAATATCCAATATGTATCAATAAAATCTTTCCATGCATTATTAATCACAAGATACATTAGGCCAGGCAAAAATGCAGCAAAAGCACCAACTAAAAATATTAACCCATACCTCAATATATTTATGTATCTATTCTTTGCCAATTGATGCATAACAATAAAATAACATCCAACAAACCAAATACCTGTACTATTTTGCCTCATCATCATAGCTACCATGAATGATACACCTAAAATAAATATTTGTAAATTATTAAGTTGACATGGCTTTTTGTCAAAATATTTGCCCAATAAGTATATACCCAAAGCAATCCATGGCATTGTAAAAGTCTCTATATAATTACCACTACTCAAATAAAATATAGTATATGTATACCCAACAACTACTCCAAATAGTGATATAGCAAAATTAGTATACTTTCTAATAGTAAAATATGAAAGTAACTGTGCTATAAAAACTGACAACCACTCCAAAATCCAAATTCCCACATAAGAATTAGTTAATCTATAACCTAAACATTCTATGAAAAAGAAGTACAAACCCTTATGGTCAAAAAAATCAACATAAGGTATCTGTCCCTTTGACATAGCCCAGCCAATATAAATAAAATTATCTGAGTCTGTCCAAGGTATTAATTGACTCCATGGACTGTCTGTATTGCTGTATACACAAAATAATGAAAACAAAAATATCCACAGCAATGCTATTATGTCCCAATTAGATACATTCTTAAAGTGTTTTTCGGTATATGTAAACAATCTCTTAAATATACAAAAAATTATTATTGATACAAAAACTATACACAGTAATTTGAGACTATACAATATACCTGTACTATATCTGGCATCACCACTTATATCAAATTTATAAAAATAATCATTTGGTGAATAACAATCTAATACTTTTTGTTGCTCATTATATTCAATCTTAACCAATCCTCTATAAACCGATGTTGAGAATGCTATTTTCCTTTCTCTACCACTTGGAATATTTAATACTATTGACCCAGTATATCCTTTATTATCTTCCCAAGTCAAATCATTCCTATCGTCATTCCATTTACCACTTTCTACATAGTCAGGTATATCATATGACTTACCATCAATCTCTAAATGATCTACTGTAATCTGACTATATTTTGATGAACTGTTTTTCTCTCCAAGAGGTGTAAGTCTAATCTGAGTAGGTTCACTAATCTTATACTGACTCCATACTTTACTCGGTACACACAAAAATGTAAACAAACATGATAATAAAATAGATATCACTATAAGCATGGCATTAAGCTTATCTGAAAGTAAATATAAAATATTTTTCTCACTCATAATCTCTAACCGTTATCCTTTCTAAATATAATCAGCTTACTGGCAACATAATTAAGTACAATTACGACTACATTAGAAAAAACTTTTATAAAGACATCATTAAATTTAAGTAAATCAACAAATATATACATAAGCAGAACATCCACCACACCTGTAGCTAACCTGCATGAAAAAAATGAAATCATCTCCTTAACAATGGCTTCAATTCCTATCTTATCACTTTCAAAAACGTACTTTCTATTTGTTATATATGCAAACAACACACCCGAAATCCAAGCTAAACAAGTACTGACAACCGTATCAAGCCTGACTATATGAGCAAATATATAATATGTAGCGATATTTACAATTGTTGTAAGTACCCCAAATACTGCATACAATATAAATGACTTATATCTAATCAACATACTTTTCATTAAAACAAATGAACCCTCCATATATCTATTTTACAATTTTGAATCCTATAGAGTTTATCACTAATATAATTATAAATCAATATCAACTAACCTTATGTCATAAAACCTCAAAAAATCTCTCTTCAAGCATCAGACATAATGCATGATATATAGGTAAATGTAATTTTTGAATCTTAAAAGTTTCATTTTCCGGAACAATAATAATATCATCACAATGTTCTTTCATTTTTCCACCATCTCTACCTGATAAACCAACCGTCTTCATGCCCTTTGCTTTGGCTGTCACCAAAGCAAATAATATATTTTCAGAATTTCCGGAAGTTGATATACCTAAAAATACATCGCCCTCATTCCCAAATCCGTTAACCTGTTGGGCAAAAGACAGCAGTGGATTGCAATTATTAAGATATGCTGTTGACAGACCCACATGTCCTGTAACTGCTATTGCCGTCAATGTTCCTACTTTCTTTCATGTATAAACTCCTATAATCCTATGAACTTATGCCATCTCTTTCATTGTATTCAAATCAAAGTATTCCGGCCTAAAATACATTACTCTGGTACCTTCATTTTCAAACTCAAACGGAACATATATCAAATTTTCCAATGCTTTAATAACATTTTCTTGATATTCAGGTTCAACATAAAACAGTAAAAAACCTCCTCCACCGGCACCAAGTAATTTACCGCCTATTGCACCTGCATCAATTGCTTTTTTATACAGCGCATCTATATCATTATTACTGATATCCGATGTGATACCTCTTTTTAATTTCCAAGTATAATCAAGCAGTCTACCGAACTCATTTAAATCACAATCTGATACAAGAAGTCTTTGCACATCATCAACCAATGCTTTCATCTCTAATAATTCTTTCTTCTTGTCCTTAGTTGCTTTTATCTGACTCTTTGCAATATCACTTGAAAATCTTGAGAAACCTGTAAAAAATAACATCAACCTGTCATTAAGATTCTTCTTTCTATCCGTAGAAAACACGATAGGTGATACAGTATAACCATCGGATTTAAAATCAATACGATTAAACCCTCCAAATGATGCTGCTATCTGGTCTTGTATCCCTCCTGCCTCATTACATAAAACTCTTTCGATATATATTGCATCATCTGCAAGTTTCCTTTTATCGGCATATTTACCCTTAAGTGCATAGCAGGCATTCAAAAGTCCTACTGCAAAGGAAGAACTGGTTCCAAGACCTGATCTCGCAGGGAGATCCGCCTCATACACTACTCTAAGTTCATGCATATCCAGATACTTCATAATATTTCTTACAGCCGGATGTTGTATCTCATCTACCGACTTGGTTCTTTCCATCACTCCATAAACAATTTCATTTGAATAATCAAAAAATCTAGGTAAATGACGAATTGTTGTATAGCAGTACTTATCAAAAGTAGTAGATATAACTGCTCCCCCATGCTCTTTAAAAAAGCCCTCATAATCTGTCCCTCCGCCAAAGAAGGACATTCTAAATGGTGTCTGTGCAATAATCATAATTTTATATGCATATATTATGCACTCCTCCTATTAAAATTAAATATATTTTTTAAAAAATGAGAAATACTCCTCTCAAATATCTCATGTACTATTACAGCCATACTAAAATTTAATATTAAATAAAATAATGTGGAATATGGCTGTTTTATATCAGGCAAAAAACAAGAGAAAAAATTACTACAAAATGACTGCATAATATAAAAACTGTAACTTATTTCTGCAAAGTAATCCAACTTCTTTGAACCCAATAATTTTGAAAATGCACCTCTATTTTCTGCCATCATTAAAATGATAATCCCAATAATAGGTATAAGTATAAACCAGTTAGCTAAACTACTCTGTCTAAATACACACATTCTAAACATCCAAATAATAAATAAACCTTCAAGTATATTGATAGCGATGTTTGGCATGTTTATAATACTATTTTTTAAAAATAAAAATAGATAATATGCAGTTAAACCTACAAGCATACCGGCCAAACCTCTAATCAACGGCACTGGAATATATATAAAAATAAAAGCATTTGTTGTCATATCAGGTGAATTATACATAATGACAACCAATATGTATAAAGTTGCCGCTACAATTGGAGCAATTATTGCTCCCACCCTTTTCAGTCTGATAAAAATATATACTATAGGAGTTACTATAAACATTGCAGATACATACCAAGCCGGACCATTTATATAGTCTAATTTAGCAATACCCGTACATTGAATCATAAATATTTCAACCAAAAATGACTTCAAGTGTGACCCGTCATTTAACCATGCTATATAATCACCGTTAAACCACGTTACAGCATAAACTACAGGAAGCAAAATAAGCCCCATTATATATGCAGGCCATAGACGCACAAATCTGTCTATGATAACTCTATACAGAGTTCTTTCTTTACTTGATAAAGTCATTGCCATGAAAAATCCTGACATTACAAAGAAAAACTCTACAAATAAATATGTAGTTGCCATCAACTGTTTTCCTTCTACAAATGGAAAACTAAGTTCAAAATGATAAAGCGCAATACCGAGAGTTGCAATAACCCTCATACCTATTAGTCCATTTCTTTTTTCGCTGTTCATAATTCTTAACCCTGCTTCTTTGCTACTATATAAAATGTTTTATTTAAATCAAAATCATCATATGGTAATTCATATACATGTGGCGGATTTATTGTTCCTCTTGCAAGATCGTACGGTGAAAACGTCTCTGTAATAATCTCAAATCCTACTTCAACGAATCTTTCTCTCCACCATTCATACGGATGTAAATTCACATGCCAGTTTACTCCAGTTTCCTCATCTATGTCATCCCAATTTGCAATACTTCCTATAAAAATACCTCCGATGTTAAGATGTTTTTTTATATTCTCAAGAAGAACTGGTAAATCTTCTTCCTTTATATGCTCCAATACTTCCCAAGCAGATATAACATCAAATTCCTTTAGCTTACCATCTTTTTTCAAATCAAACGGCTTTGTAATATCACAAGTAAACAGATTTTTAGGTATTATTCTCCATTGTGCTCTCTGTTGTTTGAATGATTCATCACTACCTTCAAGCCCAACCGCCTCATGACCGCGAAGAAGGGCGTCAAGTACAATTCCTCCACTTGAACATCCCAAGTCTAAAAATGCCAACTTTTCTCTATCTTTAAAATACATTTCACAAGCATGTATAAACCTAGGGTATCTTGTATCATCACGTACCGTACCATGAGGTACAAGATAATCATTACTCTCATAAGCAACCGGATATTCTGTATATAACTTTATATCTCCTGAAGTATTTTCAATATTTTTATCTAACAATACAAAAATATCTGAATATGAAAAATCCAAATGTCTATGGACTTTAGTAAATTCGACCTTAATATCTTCTGTATGTTTATCTACATAATTGGATATATTCCCTTCCGCCTTCCATATTCTTCCGTCAATTTGCTGTCCAAGATTACTCTCTGCTTTCCATACTCTTGCATCCAACTGTTCCCCTAAATTACTCTCTGCTTTCCATATTCTTACATCCAGCTGCTCTCCAAGCTTTGTCTCTGCTTTCCATATCCTTGTATCCAACTGCTCTCCAAGTTTTGTCTCTGCTTTCCATACCCTTGCATCCAACTGCTCACTCAGGCTATCCTTAGACTTTACTATATTACTATTAGTTTTCACTTCTTGAGCCGACAGTTTAAGTTCCATGAATTCCATCATGGTATTCATCTTTGCTTCCAAGTCATTAAGGCGTTCATATAAGCTTTCACCACTATTTGATTCTTTATCATCTCCGATATTCGCCATGATAAAGTCTTTCATTCTACCCTCAATATCCCATACTGTGTTTTTTATATCATAAGTAGATTCATGAAGATGACCGTCAAGATCCCATAATTGTCTCCTGATTCGATATTTTATACCATGTTTAAAAGGCTTATACAAAAATCTGAGTATATCCTTTATCCTCTCCTTAAAGCTTAACTTTTCTGTCTCAGTATTACTGCTGTCAGTGACCTCCGGTATTCTTTTCCCAGACATATAATAAACTTTAAAAAGTCTATCTATAGGCAATATCTCGCCCAGCTCACTATTATATTCCCATGTATCAGTAATATTTCTCCATCTCTTATTTATTACTCTAAGCAATGCGTCCGCATCATAATATTTAATTCTCTTATTTGCATCCCACATCTGCTCCAAAATATTTTGTTCTAATTCTATCTCTTTTTTATAAGATTCTGTACCTAAAGACTCAAACTCATTAATCCATCCTGAAAGAAACGGTATATGTTGAGCAGGTACTTCTACCCCAAGCGTTTCCCTTATATTTTTACCTACAAGTTCTCCTGATTCTTTTGAAAGTGCCTCCAACTTACTCTTCGTAATATTGTCTTCTCCTACCCTATACTCGCCGAGTACTTTTGGAATATTGTAGAATTTAAATACTTTACAAGCTCTGGTCCACAGTTCATAATCTTCTGCTTGTTTAGTCTTATCATAAAATAAATTATTATCAACAAAGACCTTCTTCCTCATCATAACTGAGGAATGACATACTAAACAATCATATATAAGTCCCGCAAGTATATCCTTATGTTCCTCTGGTACATTATGAATGTAATCAGTATTAACTCCAAAATGATACTGAAGACTTCCAACCAACCCATATTCTCTGTTTTTATCAAGAAACTCCACCTGTAAAGCAAAGCGATCACTTCTTGCCAAATCATCACTGTCTATTCTTGCCAGATACTCTCCTTTTGCTTCTCTCATACCCAAATTCAGTGAATCGGCAAGACCAAGTTTCTCCTTATTTTGAATGATACGAATACGATCATCATCAAACATTTTTACAACTTCAAGTCCTTCTTTACTTGAACCATATTCATTCAATACAAGTACCTCAAAATCACTAAATGTCTGATCAAACAATGACCATAGAGTTTCTGCAATATACTTTTCACTATTGTATACAGGGAGTAAAACTGAAACTTTCGGTTTGCTACTTGCAAACTTGGTCTGAACATAGAACTCATTATGATAGAATACAGAGTTTTTATATATACTCTCCGCCTTGTTCTTATCAAAATACTTACATGTATCATCCAGCCAATCATATGTTTCTTTAAAACGTCTGTGTAATGTCTTGAAAAGATATGAAGCAAACTTTTTATCCTTATTATAATTATACAAAACATAAAATATCTTTTTTAGAAGCAGATCCAAGGTTACCATTTTCTTAAGCACATCTACTCCTTCAGCTCCCTTTAGTGAGTAATGCACCAACAATAAATCTACTTCCTGTCTTGAGAAGTCAATTCCTAATTTGTGAAACTGCCTTTCCATAACATCACTATAAATTTTAAAGCCTATATTGTTATTTATGTAAGTTGCATTTGTACCATAGAGTCTATACTTAAATAAAACTTCTTTTAGATTTGCAATTTCTCCAAATTCTAAAACTCTTGTAAAAAAGTCATAATCCTCAGATGCTTTATAGTTCTTATTGTAAAAAACATTATATTTATCTATAACATCTCTTCTGAACAAAATGGTAGGATGTACACATGGAGAATAAAATAGTGCATCAGTTCTAATCTGAGCCGGATCTGTCTCCACCTTCCAATCCCACTTCTCCGATCCAAACACTTCTACTTGCACACCGCAAAGTAGAATATCATCATTATCCTCCATAAACTCAATCTGTTTTTCAATTCGCTTTGGAAGGGATATATCATCTCCATCCATACGTGCTATATATCCACCTCTTGCCTGTCTAAGACCCTCATTTAACGATTGGGCTATCCCTAATCTTTCACTATTTTGAATCAATCTGATTCTGGAATCTATAGCGGCATAGCGATTTATAATCCTCTTACCCTCTTCATTAGATCCGAACTCATTGATAACAAGTAATTCCCAATTCTGATATGTTTGATGAATTATACTAAGTATCGCTTCATCAAGATATGTTTCCGAATTGTAAATAGGCATCACAATAGACACTAAAGGCTCTCTTCTATCCATATTCCCTCCTATATCATTTATTCAAATTAAAATTTTAATGTATCCTAAGAAATCTTCTTCTTATCATCCTAAAAAACATTAAAACTTTTGCACCATTTAAGACTCCAAGTTTCAACATTATTTCTTTTAAAAAACCATTTCTGTTATTTTTATATAAAAGATTTTTACTTTTTATTATATCTGCTGCTTCTTTTCTTTCACTTTTACTCACATCAAAGATCATGACAAATGAAAGTATATACTGCAATGAAAGTTTATCTCTTATAATATCCTTCAAATATGCATCACAACTATTCACTCTTTTCACACTTATTTCAAGTATATCCATCAGGTCAACTATATGCTTTAATGTAACTTTATTGGCTAGCGAGCCTTCTCTACCAATACTGTAGTAATAATACGGTTTTCCATAGAAAGCAACCTTCTTAGCTTTCAAAATAACTTCAGTGGCAAACTCAATGTCTTCACTGTGAACTCCTTCCAAAAAAAACAATTTATTTTCAAGAAGAAAAGTTCTTCTTAAGACATACTGCCATACATTCCAGTAGTTTCTCCTCTTTTTAAGGAATACCTCAAGATATCTGTTATCATATATAAGCTCTTCACCTTCAATAGTATCAACCTGTGAGATATTATTTGAGTTTCCAACTATATAATAATCTGAGATAACCGTATCTACAGGCATCCTACTCTCCAAACTTTGCATAAGATTTGAAAACGCTGTAGCATCTATATAGTCATCACTATCAAAAAAGGCTACATAATCACCAATTGCATATCTCAGTCCGACATTTCTCGCATTTGAAAGTCCGTCTCCGTCTTGACTCACTACCCTTACCCTATTGCTATACTCTTTTTGTATATCATTTGCAATGTGCTCACTTTTATCGCCTGAAGGCTTTACTACAAGTATTATTTCATAAGAAAAGCCATGGCAATCAAGCATTGACTTGATGCAAGTTTTCAGATATTTCTCTACCTGATATACCGGCACAATAATACTTAACAGCATGGCTTTCTCCCTTCTAGAATAATTCTTTTATTTTCTTACAAATTTTTTTAATCTTTGCTTTTATACCCTTATTCTCTTTCCAGAAATAATAAAAGCGATTTATATATGGGTTAGG
Organism: Lachnoanaerobaculum sp.; assembly: GCF_057250505.1. Classification (NCBI taxonomy): domain Bacteria; kingdom Bacillati; phylum Bacillota; class Clostridia; order Lachnospirales; family Lachnospiraceae; genus Lachnoanaerobaculum; species Lachnoanaerobaculum sp. Next base: position 13,119 of record NZ_DBHIEQ010000027.1, read on the forward strand.
GTATCTTGTTCTAAAGATGGAATCTATCCCACCGACAACATCGACCATCCTATTGAACGGCTCTCCTCCTCTTGCCCATGCCCATTTCGCACGAATTGACCTAAGCAATGCATAATCATCAAAAAACTTTACTTCTCTATTTCTCTCATAAATCTTTATAAGTACATTTTTTAACGATCTATAGGCTTCTTTTTTCTTCTTTTTATCTCTTATCTCAAAATAGTCATTCTTCCAGTTATCAAAGAGTACACTTTCATCATCTGAAAGATCAAGACCTATGGTTCTTTTCAGTGTCTTTGCTACTATTCTACCGCTCTCAAGATGGAGTTTTGACTTCTTCTCTAATGTGATATTGTCTTCGCCAACACGATATCCTCCAAGTACCTCAGGAATATTTGCAATATCGCCAAAGTCAATCACCCTACTCCACAGTTCAAAATCTTCCGCTAAATAAGTATTATCATAGTATAAATTATTTTCTACAAAAACACTTTTTCTTAACATCAACGTAGAATGACAAAGATCACAGAAAAAAACAGTATTGCACTTACACTGCGCCGGTTCAGTTGCCGGTTTATGTATCCAGTCGATATCTACTCCGAAGTGATGCTGATATGAACCTACTACAGCCACATTTGGATGACAATCCAGAAAACCCACCTCTTTTTGAAACCTGTCTTTTCGTGATATATCATCTGCATCCATTCTAGCTATGTACTCACCGGTTGCCTCTCTCATGCCAAGATTCAGTGACTCTGCAAGACCTAAACGCTTAGCATTTTGAATGACTCTTATTCTTGCATCTTTCTTTTCATATTCCTTTACTATCTCTGTACATTTCTCACTTGAACCATACTCATTCAATATAAGCATATCCCAATCTGTAAAGCTTTGTGTTATGATACTGTCTATACTTTCCTTAATATACTTTTCACTGTTATATACCGGCAAAAGTACCGTAACCTTAGGCATGCTCACCTCTCATATATGCTTCATATTCATCACACATCTCTTTTGTGTCGCCATAGCCTCTCATATGACCCTTTTCAAGCCAAAGCACTTTTGTACACATCTCTCTGATTTGCTCTATAGCATGTGAAACCAATATGGTGGTAACACCGCTATCAAAGAGTTCCTTCATCCTCTGTTCAGACTTTGCTTTAAAGGAGATATCACCTACAGACAATACCTCATCTAATATAAGTATATCCGGTTTTACAAATGATGCAAGTGAAAATGCTATCTTAGACTTCATACCTGAACTGAGCTTTCGGAATGCCACATCCTCAAAATCCCTTATCTCTGCAAAGTCTATTATCTCGTCATACTTATCCTCGATAAATTTCTTTGCATATCCAAGTAGAGCTCCTCTCAGATAAACATTTTCCTTTACAGTCATCTCATCATCAAATCCGGCAGTCAACTCCAGTAGCGGGGCTACTACCCCGTTTACTTTAACAGTTCCTGCTGAAGCCGGCATAATGTTTGATAAAACCTTCAATATAGTAGACTTACCTGAACCGTTAGAACCTATAATTCCTAAAAGCTCCCCTTTTTCTACATGAAATGTGATATCATCCAATGCTTTAAATTCTTTTGTAATCACCTCTCCATGCATCTTTCTGATAAAGAACTCTTTTAATGAAAGCTCTTTTATATCTCCAAGAATATATGTTACAGAGACATGATCCACTTCTATCATATTCATAATTATACCTTCCTAAATATAATACAAGAACATATAATTATACCTTTTATACATCCACATACCTATACGAAGTATAAATAATGCATAAAATACACAGTATAAATGATATGTAAATGACGGTATCGTATTATGCAGTACTATCTCTCTGAGATAATTTATATATACAAAAACCGGATTTAAATAAATAAGCTTTGCAACTATACTTCCTTCAAATATCTTTACATCATAAAATATAGCTGTAAAGTACATCAATGCAAGTGTAAATATATCATATAGATACTGTACATCTTTAAAGAATACAAACATTGCCGACAATATCAAGCCTGTACCGACTATAAGTACAAACAGGCATACAATCGGAAATATAATAAATATAAACTTCCAGGTAATTGTAATCCTATATGCTATTACAAAGATAAAAAATATCACCAATGTAAGCAGGAAGTTGATTGATGCCGCCATTATCTTTGATATAAGAAACAAATACTTCGGTGCATTTACCTTTGTTATGATACCTGCATTTGATGTGATAGACTGCATACCGTTATCTGTGGCCTCTCTGAAGTAGTTGAACATAAGCTGTCCGGCAAACATATATATGGTATAGTGCTCCATAGTGTCTCCAAAGACTCTGTCAAACACAAAGCTCATAACGAGAAGCTGAAAGAGTGGTGCAATCATACTCCAAAGTATACCAAGGACGGATCTTTTATATCTTTTATTGAAATCTCGCTTTACCAGTTCACTGAACATGAACTGGTATTGTTTTATCTTATTTATAAATATATTCATCCTCTACCACCTATGATATCTTAACAAGCTTTTTCAAATATGGGATATTTGCAAGCGGTGCTATCATGATAACCGTACCTATAAAAGTAATAAACACAAATGTAATACATTCAAATATTGAATTTCCGATATTTAGATGTATTCCACCAATATCAATACTTTCCCCAATAGCCCACATTAAAAGTGAGTGACTAAAATAAATTCCTAAAGATAATTTTGAAAGCCTTATTATACCATTTCTGATAAGACCATTTAAATTCTTAAGTTTAATCTTAGAAAACAACAACATAACTCCGGTTGCATACATAATGTTTGAAATTTGTGTTTCGAAGAAAAAAGTATGCACTGATGTTCCATTTTTTTTCGATATTTCAAAAGATACTATAGTTGTAATGGCAAATCCTATCAAACTAAGTAAAATTGCTGTAAATACACCAATTTTGTTTCTATTTTCATAAATAGTCCTACCTAAAAAAATAATAGCAATATAGCCAAGATTAATATAAATAAATGTCGGTCTCTCTAATATAACTCCATCTATAGAAAAGTAAGATATCACTCCATCTAATACACCAGGTACAAATAACCCAAAAAAGACAAAGTATAGTCTAAGTTTTTCATTCATAGCATCATACAATAATTTCAATACAGGTAAGAATATATATATCCATATAATCAAGTATCCATACCAAAGATGACCTGACGGTCCTATCTTAAATGGAATTAACAGTATATCATAAATTATGTTTCCCTCATTCCATAAGATTTTTTTAGCTAAAATATATGAAATACTCCACACTACAAGTGCAACACCTGCATATAATGCTTTCCTAAGTGCATTTCTCGATTTCATATTATTTTTAAGCAAAAGTGCTCCTGATATCATTAAAAAGGTCGGAACCGCAAATCTTGGAATGGTGTTTAGGATTACGCCACTAAACCAAACCGAAGTACCAACAGCATGATTGTTATAAATATTGGCTGATGAATGTATCAATATAATCATAAAAGCCGAAACTATCTTCAAAAGATCCAGTCCGATAAGTCTGTCCTTATTTTCTCTTTTTTGCTCAGGAAAGAATCTTTTACAAATTAAGGATATCGCAACCAAAAATACCCAAATGATGACGGCTAACGGTACAAGATTTTTTCTTGTCAAAAATGTAGCACCACCTGTATTTAACTTCACTTCAAAGTTCATCCAGTTTTCAGACTCACTATCTGAATATCCGTCAAATCCTTGATCTCCCTGTACAGATATAATTCTTGCCTTACCCTGCCATTTATTCTGTTTCAGTACAAGTACTACATCTTCACCGTTTTGAAATTCAGCCTGTATGCTGTCTTTCATCCCGTCTATTCTGTCATAGCTTCTCCAGAGCAGTCCACCGTCTTTTTCAACCCAACCTTTTGAAAAAATATCACCCGGTTTTTTACTTTCTCCATTGACAATGATTTCTTTCAAAAAAATCTCATTGCCTTCAGCTTTTTCATTTTGATCGTTGCTTGCTACTATCTGAATAGTGCTGCTTCCTTGTCCCTTTATAAGGAAAGCTATGGCAGATACTGCCAAAAACACTAAAAGTATAGGCAACGCCTTCTTTACTGTCTTAGAAACAGATTTTGGAATTGCCAATATGACAATTCCAATAATCAATAATACTGTAAAAAAAAGATTATCCATCTTCTATTTCCTATGCTTTTAAATGATCTTTTCCTGCCAATGTCTTATAAAAAATACTCATAATAAGATGATCATATATCATATGTATATCTTCTGTTACCTGCATACTCATAACATCTGCACATAGTGAAACATCAGACATCTGCTTCAGCTTACCGCCGTCATAGCCTGTGATTCCTATTATCTTGTTACCGCAAGACTTGGCATACTCTACCGCATTCAATACATTTTTAGAGTTACCGCTTCCTGATATTGCCATAACTATATCGCCTTCTTTGATGACTCCCTCAAGTTGGAAACGGAATACTTCCTCAAAGCCTATATCATTTGAAATAGCCATCATTGTGGCTACATTATCATTAAGACAAAGAAGCTTGAACTTAGGTTCTCCCTTCTTATAAAGATACTCACTTACACCCTTGTTAAAATCATTTTGATAATGTGATGCAGTTGCGGAACTTCCGCCGTTACCGAATACAAAGATGGTTCCTCCTGCTTTTCTGGTATCATCCATCAAATTCATAGCCTTATTAATATCTTCTACATTTAACTTCTTCAATGTCTCTATTTCAAGAGCAATATAATCTTTAATACTGTTTGTATAATCCATTTTCACCTCTAATTCATCTTTAATACATTTTCTACAGTAAGTGCTACCGACTCGTCAGACTCATGCTTTGCCTTCCAACCTGCTGCATGAATCTTTGAAAGGTCATACTGGAACTTAGGTACATCACCTTTCCATCCGCCTTTTCCGCCTGTATATTCATAAGGTATTCCGGTCAGTCCCATCTTATCAACTACAATATCCGCAATTGTCTTTACGCTGCTTTGTGTGCTTACTCCCAGGTTGTAAAGTGTGATTCCTGTATCCTTCACATCTTTAAACTGCATTATTGCCTCTACAAGGTCAAGAACATAGATATAAGGTTTACACTGTGTTCCGTCACCAAGTATCCTTAAGTGACTTGGATCAGCCTTAAGTCTCTTTACAAAGTCAAATATAACACCATGTGTAAGTCTAGGCCCTATAACATTCGGGAATCTGAATATAAGAGCCTTAATATCATTCATATAGCTGTAAGCTGATATAAGTGCTTCAGATCCGAGTTTAGCCGCACCGTAATATGATATCGGACGAAGATTCGGCTCATCCTCAGATACATTTTTTCCTTCCTTTTCACCATATACAGCTGAAGTAGACGCAAAGAAGAACTTCTTAACATTATACTTTCTCATGGCCTGAAGCAACTCAAATGTTGTTGAGTATGTATTTTCATACTCTATTGAAGGGTCATTTGCACTTGCCTGTATATCGGAGTTTGCCGCCAAATGGAATACATACTCAAACTTTTCCTTTTCAAATACTTCTTCCAATTTTTCTTTATCACAAATATTCTGCTCATAGAATTTAAAATGTGGATTTCCAATCAAATGTTCAATATTCTTCTTTGTACCTATAAAGAAGTTGTCGATACATACTACATCATTACCCTCTGCAAGCAGACTGTCTATCAAATGGCTGCCTATAAATCCTGCGCCACCTGCAACTAATACCTTCATACTTTCTCCTTTAATCCCAATATTTATCTCCAATATAAACTATACTTGTCCCGTCTCTCTCAAATGAGAAATCAAGTTCTCTTAGTCCTATAGCTTTTTTCAGCTGATCTTGTTTTTCTTCCTCACAATAGAACAGAAGAAATCCGCCGCCGCCGGCTCCCAAAAGCTTTCCGCCTAAAGCACCGTTTTTCATAGCAATCTCATAGGCCTCATCTATTGCCGGATTTGCAATACCTGATGCAAGTTCTTTCTTTAACTGCCATCCTTCATCAAGTATCTTTCCAAAGGAAGAAATATCATTATTTTCCAGTGCGACCTTCATATCCTTTGCAAGTCCACACATCTTAAGGAGATTTCTTGCCTTATCCTCCGAAGTTATGTTCTTTGTTTGCTCAGCCAATATAGTATTTGCAGAACGGGTTGTCCCTGTATAGAACATAAGTAAGTTTTTCTGGAGCTCTTTGTAGGTCTTTCCCTCCATAAGTATAGGCTCATGTGAAACAGATCCGTCCTGATTAAACTTGATGAAATTCAGTCCACCAAGTGCGGCACCATACTGATCCTGCTTTCCTATAGGATTACCAAGTTTTTCTATCTCCACTTCGCATGCAAGCTTAGCTAATTTATCTTTTGATACGAACTTTCCCTTATAACAATTTAAGGTATTTAAAAGACCTACGGTAAATGTACTTGAAGAGCCAAGCCCTGTTCCTCCGGGAATATCTGCCGTTGATGAAATCTCTACACCATGAATACCCATGTCTGTCAGCACTTGTCTGAAGATTCGGTGCTTAATCTGATCCGGACTGTCCACCAATTCATTTTCAGAATACTTTAACACAGTCTGATTTTCATTAAAATACGGATGAATGGAAATATAGCAATATTTATTGATAGATGTACTAAGAACACATCCACCATACTTCTCATAGAAATTTGCCATATCACTTCCGCCCCCACAAAAGCTCACACGAAAGGGGGTCTTTGTAATAATCATATATATCTCTCCTTATATCAATCTATTTGATTTAATATATAATCGCTTGACATTATAGCATAGTTTCATTTTATGTAAAAGGATTTTTACTTAAAATCCGATATATACAGCACTTTCTAACCTTATCTTCCACTTTTCCTAAGAACTTTATATACTCCTCCCCTAAGATTCTTCGGTGAAAGTGTTATTAAAGCTGTCAATATTGTAGCAATTACAAATTCTGCCGGGTTGGTATATTTTAGCTTTTTTTGTAAAATTCTAAGTTTTATATATGTTTTGAAATACTCGAAACCGCCTCTTCTGTTCTCAAAGTTTCCAAGCCTTGCATGTACCAGTACTTTATCAATGTTTGCAATTTTATATCCGGCTGAAAGCATTCTGCACCACAGATAGTAATCCTCAAGTCCTTTTAAAGGTTTATAGCCGCCTGCATTCGTCACATCTTTTTTCCTGAAAAGTACTGTCATATGATTTAGCGGATTTCTGTATTTACCGTATTTGTACAAATCTTTATATGTAAGAGGCATTGTCTTGGTTCTGTTTATTTCACCTTCTACACTGAATTCATCTATATATCCGCCAAGTACCGATATATCTTTATATTCATTCATATACTTCAGCTGATATTCAAATCTGGTATCTGCAGCTATATCATCTCCGTCCATTCTGGCGACATAATCATACTTGCACTTTTCAAGTCCTTTTTGTAAGGCAATACCAAGCCCCATATTTTTCTCAAGCTGCACACATACAAAATCTATATTATTTTTATTGAATTTGTTTTTTTCTGCAGATATTGTATCTTCAAGTTCTTTTGTAAGTATTCCGTCTTTTACCAAAACCACCTCATCCGGCTTTAGTGTCTGATTCAAAATACTGTCCAGAGCTTTCTTTAAGAAAATCGGCGTTTCCTTAAAGTATACCGATATCAAAACCGAAAACTTTTCTCTACCTTCACACTCCCTCACATTTTTTCCTCCCCCTTATCAATCTGACCGAACACACCGCTATAAAAAGCCCCGCTATTGTTATAAAAATGTTTACACTCAGCATTGCTCTCACACCCAGATGGTCAAGTATTGCTCCACCAAAGAGTGAACCCAGCACTGTGCCTGCAGATACCATTCCCGACATAAAGGCTTGGCCTGTGGTTTGGTCTTTGTGGTCTACCACCATTCCTGTGAAATACACCGATGCCGCCGCCAATATGGCAAAGCTGCAAATTTGTGACAACTGTGTAATATAAATCATTGCTATATTTACAGATGAAAAGTACATAACCGCCTTTAATACATATCCTAAGGCGGCTATAATCATAAGGCTTCCGACCTTTATCTTTTTCATTATGTATAAAAAGGTAAACAAAACAGGTATCTCTACAACGGCTTGGATAAACATTGCCGTTCCAAGATTGGAGCTGTTACCTCCAAGTGACTGTACGATTTGTAAAAGATATGTAGCCACAATATTGTGTGAGAAGAACATAAAAAGCACTGCCAAAACCATCAAAGAAAAATACGGATACTTCTCTATAAAATGTATGACATTTGTTCTTTCTTCGTCTCTCTTTATTATCACTTTTTTCGTTGTAGGCATCATAATTACAATAAGTAAAAATAAAACTATCATAATCAATCCGCCGACAGGGATTATATTTGTTCCGTGATTTAGTGCCAAATTTCCGATAATCAGAGCAAGTATTGCATATGTTGCCGAACCGCATCCTCTTGCCAAACCGAAGTTTATACTTATCCCCTCTTTTTCATATGCAAACAATGCGCTGTTTATCAACGGTAAATATATACTTGTTATTATATACATAAGTCCGAACATTATCGCCACTGTCCAATGGTTCTTTATCAAAAGCATCATTATACATATGATAATATATGGTATGCCGAGAATGATTATAAGCCTTTTCCATGTCAACACTTCTATTCTGTCACATATATTACCGGCAATCAGCTGCAGTATAACTGCAATAAGACAAAATATTGCCGTTATTATGCCTATCAAACTGTTGTTAAAACCGTTTCCCTGTAAGTAGAATGATATAAATCCGGCGCCTACACAATAAAGCATCCAATAAAATCCCTGTAAAAATATATATTTGAGATTTATTTCTCTGTCACTCATTTGTTTTCCTTACTTATCCACTCTATTACCGCATCCAAGTCAGGCTCTATTGCATCAACTTTTTTTCTTATCTCATCTGTCGGCTCTATAGTGTCAGGTACCATTATCACTCTTGCCCCTGCCGATAATCCGCCTTTTATTCCGTTTATCGAATCTTCCAATACAAGGCATTCTTTTATATCTACACCAAGCTTTTCTGCCGCCTTTAAAAAGATATCCGGTGCAGGCTTTCCGTTTTCTATTTCATCTCCACAAGTAAAGTCGTCAAAGTACTTGTATACATCCGCCATCTTCAGATATTTTAGCGCCACCTCTCTCTTTGTGGAGCTTGTAAGACAGGTCTTTATATTGTTTTCTTTAAGGAAAATAAGCAATTTATCAAGGCCCTTTTTCTTGGTTATTCCATGCTCCTTTATATGATTTGTAATATATTCTTCTCTTGTTTCTCTGCCTTTGTCAATATCAAAGCCTTCTCCGGCATCTTCTTTCAATATCTTATATACCAAAGCTTTATTGGCACCCTTTATCTGTAATATTGCCTCATCACTTATCCTAAAGCCTTGCAGCTTTGCTGCATTTTTCCATGCATTTCCGTACAATCTCTCAGTATCAAACATAAGCCCGTCCATATCAAACAGTACCGCTCTTATCATAAAGCCACCACCTTTCTGCTTTTAATAACATAGCATTTTTTTATAATAAAATCCATATAAAAAGAGGAAGGCGATGTTCCTTCCTCTATCTTGTCTTTCTGCATAAAAATTTATTATCTTTTACAAAAACTTCTCCCACTCTCTCACTCTATTTTTCATCCCCTCAATATCAAGTACTCCACAGGCAAATCCCTTCTTTACAAGTTCATCGGGTACGAACTCGTCATACTTTTCAAACACAGGTACTTCCTTTTCATATACAAGTGAGAGCGGATCTATATCTTCACAGGCTTTCTTACATACAATTTTATAAAATTCCTTTTCACCAACACTCATACTGAACTGTATAAAATACGGTCTGACAGGGCTTAATCCCTTAAGTCCGAGTTCCTTTGCACAGTGTATTTTCAAAAATCTCTCTAAAGCCAAGAAGGCATAACTGCCAAGCCAAGGAAAAAGCGCCCACATATTTCCTCCAAGATGTATAAGCACTCTGTCTTTTAACTTTGCCATATCAAAGCAAGCTCTTGCCTGATCAAGTCTTACTTTTGCATTGTTCATCAGATACCTATATGTAGCGTTTGTACAAAGAATTTCCTTCATCTTCTCAAGCACATGAGTATGTATATCTCCCGGTACATCACCGAAATATGCAGGAATATTTCCCTTTATCAGGCTGACATAGATTGCCCTTTTCTTGTGGTCCACCTCTTCCACCACCCAAACTCTGCCTGCAATAGCTACCTTACCGCCGATTGCAGGCGGTTTTACAATAGTTCCAAGTTCCTGTGATTCACTGCGAACCGAGTATTCTACATTTTCCATAAATACGGCATAGAATTTATAACTGTTTACCACTCTCTCACCGGTTATTCCCACTATAAGACCTCCGCCTTCGGTCCTGTTTATGTGGTCCGTCTCAATCAAATGTAATAAAAGTTTCCTAAAGTCATCCTGACTTATTCTGCCGAAAGCCGAGAGAGTAAGTACCTTTGATGCAAGCTCTCCCGCACTCATCTCTCCGTTTGATGCCAGCGTGGACATGGTCTGATGATAGAGCAGGCTGAAAGGCAACCGCTCAAGTCTTGGATGTTCTACAAATCTTTCTTCTATATATAATTGCACCAGGGCAATACCCTGTATCAGATACCAAGGTATCATTTCAGGCATAATTGCTCTGGGCTCCGGATGGTCTTCTCTCATCACAAACCACATCTGTGCCGGCTCGCCTCTTCTTCCCGTCCTTCCAAGTCTTTGAAGAAATCCCGATACGGTAAAAGGAGCATCTATTTGAAATGCTCTTTCAAGTCTGCCTATATCTATACCAAGTTCAAGTGTCGCGGTTGCACATATCGAAACAAGCGACTCGTCATCCCTCATTTCATCTTCCGCACTCTCACGATAAGACGCGGACAGATTGCCGTGGTGAATAAGGAATCTGTCAGGTTCGCGGTTGACCTCACAGTATTGCAAAAGATTCTGACACACAGCCTCACATTCCTCGCGTGAGTTTGTAAATATCAGACATTTTCTCCCCTTTGTATGCTCAAATATATAAGCAAGCCCCGGGTTTGCTCCGGTAGGAGCTTTATCATCTATAGGTTCACTTATAGAATCTTCTTTATCCTCTCCCGCCTGTGGAGCAGTATTGAAAAAATGCTCCATAGACAGTCTCCACTTTTCCTTACCTCTGTCAAACTCCGGAATCAGCGTCTTTCTTTTACTTCCACAAGCCAAAAAGTCTCCTGCCGCCTTCGGGTTTCCGATAGTTGCAGAAAGCCCTACTCTTCTCGGATCACAGCCTGCCGCCCTACATAACCTTTCTATCAGACAAAAGGCCTGTAATCCTCTGTCTCCTCTTAGCAGCGAGTGAATCTCATCAATCACTATAAACCTGAGGTCATGAAATAAAGATACAATTTCCATATGCTTATTTAGCATCAAAGATTCAAGCGACTCAGGGGTGATCTGTAAGATTCCCGACGGCTTTCTTAAAAGTTTTCTCTTCCCCGTCTGCGTGGTATCTCCATGCCATCTTGTCACATTTATTTCGGCTTCCTCACATATACGGCTCAACCTCTCAAACTGGTCGTTGATAAGTGCCTTAAGCGGTGCGATATATAGTACCCCCACGCTATTTGAAGGATTTTCCTCAAGCAATGTAAGTATAGGAAAAAATGCCGCCTCGGTTTTACCTGAAGCGGTCGAAGCCGTAAGCAGCAAATTTTCATCAGTATTAAATATCAC
>NZ_DBHIEQ010000027.1:24908-31823 GCF_057250505.1 Lachnoanaerobaculum sp.
CTGCCGCATTTTGCACTCCTCTTAACATCTGCCAACCCGATTCATAGATGTAATTCCTGATAAAAGGAGCATATCTCTCAAACACATTCATAGTGTAAACTCCACAAAATTCTCATCTGCATTATCCGACACATTATCAGGCTTTGCAAAATCAAAACCTTCCGAATTTAAAAGCTCATTTATACTTAGATTAGGATTTTGGTAAAGTAAATCAAGCAATTCTATAAAGTCTCTTATAACCTCTCTCGGAGTGATATTTTCACTTGCGCCAATTCTTGAATACTCAAGCTTTATAAAATCACCCAAGTCTCTGTCCACCAAGGTCTTTTTATAATCATAAAGTCCTGCATGAATATCTGCCAGTTTTCCGCAAAGCACAAGCATCTCCTCAGGTGTAAGCGGGTCCAATCTGATAACAGGTGAGAGCAAATCCCTCATACCCGGCCTTGAAAACTTACCATCTGCAAGCCTTGAACGCAGTGCTTCATAGCTGTATATTCCCCTCCTCTTATCTTCAAGCGTCTGCGGTGTGGCTCCCATTATGATACCCAAGTATTTCGCCTTTCCCTGTAAAGTATCATTGTACATTGTAAGCATCTTTTCATAGTTATACTGTCTTGTAATTGCATTAGGTATCTTATAGATATTGACAAGCTCATCCACCATAATCATAAGCCCTGAGTAACCTGCCAGTCTGAAAAACATGGCAAACAACTTGATATACTCATACCAGTCATCGTCAGTGATTATTATATTCACTCCAAGCGCCTCTTTTGCATGTGTCTTTCTTGTATATTCACCTCGAAACCAACGCACTATCTTCATCTTCATATCGTCATCACCCTCTATATAGGCATGGTAATACTTTGATAAAATATTTCCGAACTCAAATCCGTGCACCAGTTCTGAAAGGCTTGATAAGGTAAAATAAATCTTTTTATCCACCTCCAAAGAAAACTCAACACTTCCGGGAAGAAACTTACTCTCCTCCATGCATTCTGCCTGAATTTTGTTAATCCACTTATCAAGAAGCAGGGTAACGGCTCCTCCCTCAGGCTTTGTCTTTGTGGACAGATTGCTGATAAGTTCTCTGTAGGTTGCAAGCCCCTGTCCCTTGGTACCCTGCAACCTGCGCTCAGGCGAGAGGTCGGCATCCGCCACTATAAAGCCTCTATCCATCACATAGTTTCTTATAGTCTGCAATAAAAAGCTTTTTCCGCTTCCATACTTTCCTACAATAAACCTGAATGAAGCACCTCCCTCAGATACGATATCCACATCGTGAAGTAGTGCCTCAATCTCATTCTTTCTTCCTACTGTAATATACGGCAGTCCCGTTCTCGGCACCACTCCGCCCTTTAGCGAATTGATAAGTGTCTGTGCAATTCGCTTCGGTACCCTTTTTTCGTCATTCATAATCTCTCCATTATATCTAAAATATCTTCTTTATAATCTTCAATCAGATAAATATCCGCTCCGTCACATTCCAGTATATTGTCGCCTATATCATCAAAGAACCTTTCATTGATTGTATCCGTGACAATGGAAGCAAAGAGGTTATTCTCTTTTATATATTGTTTATAGTCTTCCCCTGCCAGTATACATTCTAAAATCCTTATATTTATATCAATATCTGTAGGCATATCCGGTTTAATAATCTCTTCTTCCTGTGTCTTTTCATTATCCGATATATCAAAGATTGTATCTTCGTCTTCTTCCACAATAAGGCTCTCCCTTGTGATATCCGCGTCACTTCTGATTTTGTTTAGAGCAAAAAAGTCAATATCTATCTGTTTCTTTTCATTTCCCTTTAATTCCAAGACGGATTTATCAAACGCCTCTTTGACATAATCTCTTATCCACTTATCCTCTTCTCTTTCCTTCAGGCAATACCCCAATTTATACTCTACTCTCATATATCTGTCAATTTCACGAAACACTGATATAAGCTTTTTCTTGTCAAAACATTCTTTACTGTATGATTTTTCCTTCCATGCCTGCTTACTGTAGTGATAAGACCTGACACTGTTCAAAACATAATCAGTTCCTTCACAGGTTTCTTTAAGATATGGAGTGTTACCGAGCGGATACCACCTTTTACTCTGTAATCTGCCGAAGCAATGTGTGAAAGCAGTTTGACCATTAATACTGCCTGCTTTTAATATAGCTTTCCAAACATTGGCAAAAATATATATCATATTTTCTTTTTGTTTTTTCACACTCAGAGAGTCTGTCACTCTGCTTCCCAATAAAAATACTAACACGTCAAATATCTCATTATCTGAGTGATTTTCCGGCTTTTTAAATATTTCTATCGCTTCATCCCTTTTGAAAACATCTTCCCCTATATATTCTTTGATTTCATCTGCGCCAAAGCCGTTTATAACGGCGTATTCAAAATACCATCTGTTTAAGTTGCTCTTTATTTGAGCGACGTTTTCTATGCCTTCAAGGTTTAAGATATTTTCTTCCAACTCTTTTAACTTATTTATAGTGTCATACTTTGATACGGTGCCTATTCCGCAAAGCAGTTCATATATATACAGATATATAAATGATGTATATGTACTCCTGTAATTGCCCTTCCTTATATCTGTCCTCCATGTAAAGTAAGACCTTAGCTGATTGGCATTAAGCTCATGATATGTGACAAAGTAACCGCAATAATCTCTCACCTTCTCATAGTAATTATCCTCATAGTCTTCCATAAACTTCCCCTGCTTATAGAAATTCTTACTTTTCTGATACCACGGATAATCATTATAGCTGTACATATTTATCATCTCATAGATTTTCTTAGGAGTTTCTTCCCTTTTCTTAAAGAAATCGCTCCCCTTGGCAAAAGGTATCGCCGTATCGCTATACTTTGTACCCTCGCTTGACGAATCAAGCACAGTCAAATCACTTTTTACATTTCGTTTATATCTTTCATTTATACAATCAAGAAACTTTTTAGCATCCATCTTTTATCCTTAAACTATGCCACCGCAAAACCTGACAGATCGAACATACTTCCAAGTGATGTCCCGAAATCTGTAGGTTTCATTGCCTCCGCAATCTTTTTTAGTGTGCAATCAAACATCTCTCTGTCATTGAATATATTAAAAAGCTTGGCGGTATTCCTTGCATCATCAAGTGCGCTGTGCTCTCTTCCAAGGAAGTCGACACCTGCCATATCAAGCGCCATCTTCAATGAAAGCTGCTTCTCAAATCCAAGTTCTTTGTCAAACTCCGCCTGAAAGTCATGCCATTCTGTCAAATAAACTCTTTCTTCATCCAAACTTATTTCATATTTCTTTAAGCTTATCTCTTTTGAGATTTGCTTATAATCATTTTCACTCCAAGCATATATCTTGATATCGTCATTCACACCCAAGCACCAATTTGAAAACATCTTCATTGCTTCATCAAACTTAGGAGCATTTATCACCATATCATAGGTAATGCCTGTCAATCTGCTTATCAAAGGTCTGATTCTGTTATTGTATTCAGGCTTTACATAGGTTCTGAATGACGAAATCTCCTGATAGTTTTCATCCAACATTATAGCACCTATTTCAATAGTCTCCATAGTACAATCAAAGTCCTTATATTTATTGCTTATATTGTTCATTTCCAAATCTAAAACTATATGCTTCATTTCCGCCTCCGGGTTATTTTTATTATACTCGTATTCTACAATATATGCTGTACGATAAAAATACCTTCAAACTTTTATATTTATATTTTAATGAAGTTAGTTTTCTTTACTCTGTAACAGCTACTCGATAATCAGCCTTTAGGTATCAAAAAGAGCCGCTGCACTGTATGCAACAGCCCTAAATCTACTCCTGTCCGCCCTTATCAGCTCCTACAATATCTTTCAAACTGCTATTAACCCCGTCTATCCATTCTTTCTTTTTGTCCGGATTCTCTTCTCCGTATAAGAATGAATAGTATTCGGAACCTATAATAAGCTCCATATTCCTTTTATCGGTTACATTCATATCATAACTTTTTGAAGGTAATACCGTATTGTAATAGAACGTAGGCTTGGTATCTTCCACCTTTTTCTCCCCCTCTACCATCCAAAGGAGGGCTAAAGCACCGATAATATATGCTATAAAACTTATCCAAAATGCTGTAGCCTCAGTCGGCATATATCTTTCTTTTTTGCTTTTATCAAGCTTTTTCTTTATAAGTGACATTCCCTCGTTATTAAATAACATAGCTCCGATAATAAATAAAGCCCAACAGACCTTCTCTTTATTAAAATATGCAAATACACCGACCGCCAATAATATTATGGATATTATGAATAATTTCTTTTTGTTCCTTTTCTTCTTGAACTCCATAATGCTCCCCCTAAGTGAAAACTGTAAAAGTTAAAGCGATTTTAGAATTATTTATTTTTTATATCTATTGTTTTTTTCTGCCCCCGACAATATCATCTAAGCACTTGTTAACATCGTCTACCCACTCTTTCTTTTTATCCGTAATATGAGCCGAACGTAATTCTGAGTAATAAAGTTCTTCCTCTAAATATTCTTCCATCTCTTTTCTGTTAATTGTACCCGTACCATGTGACGGTACCAATATATTGTAATATGGCTTGTTATCTTCCACCTTATTCTTCTCATTTTCTTCAAATACACAAATAAGGGCGACAACACCGATAAGATATATCATAAGGCATATCAGAACTGCTGCAGCTTTAGTCGACTCATATCTTTCCTTATAGTTTTCATCCAGCTTTTTCTTTACATAGCTGATACCACCGCCACCATATGCTATACAACCGATAATGAATAATGACCAACAAAACTTTTCCCTGTCAAAGTATGCGAACAGACCGACCGCCGACAATATTATTATGGACACTGTGAATAATTTCTTCTTGCTCTTTTTCTTCTCCTTAAATTCCATAATGCTCCCCCTAAGTAAAACAGAACAACTAAAAAATAAAACAAAAAGGTATATAAGTATTTTAACTCATATACCTTATGTTGGCTAGAGGGGGAGGATAATATCTAAACGAAAATTCCACCATAAAGTTTTAAATCAAATTGTCAGCCACATTTCAAATTTATTTATTAATATATATATCCAACAATATCAGGGTACTCCTTTATGTAAACTTTTATTTTTAATGTACCCCAACTATAATCATTATATTTTGAAATAATCAGCTTAAAGTCATTATCTGTGCTCTCCCCCCAGTCAACATCAACATATCGGTGTTCTACCCAGTCATCATCAACAGCACTATTTTTAATAATTTCTCTTGTAATCGTTATACCATGATTTACATTGAAGTTTTTTATGTTAATACCAAGCGAAATGCTATCATACTTTATTGAATTTAACTCAAGACTTATATTTCCATCTCCTTTTTGTGAATTTCCATATGTATCTATATACGAAAATTCAATATATGGTTCAGAGTCATCATACCTATATATATTAACATCAAAGTCCTCACCTATCTCTAAAGGAAACATTGAGCATATATTGTATACCTCATCTATATATTCACTATCACAAACCTTATCCCTTATCCTTGAAAAATACTCCTCAAATACTTTATAAAAATAATCTATAAACATAAAGCTTAAGCCAATAGGCAAAATTGGAAGCATACTAGTATATCGAATAATTATTAACTGTTACAAACCTCATTGGTTTTAATTCCTGCTTCAATCGCTTCGGTAACGCTAATGTCATCCATTTTGTATGACCAATGATAAACAACCGGCTCTCGATTGACCTCATCGAAGTAAAGGTAGATACGACGCTCCAACTCTTCCTTTGTTTCTACTCTGATACCTTTAAGCATCTGTTTCGTCATCTTGCTAAAGAAGTTTTCTATCATGTTAAGCCAAGACCCATGCTTAGGTGTAAACACAAATACAAATCTTCCTTCGGGGCGAGTAGCAAGGTAGTTCCTTGTCTCTTTTGATTTATGCGCTGAATGATTGTCACATACTATGCGGATGATATCTCTTTCAGGATAACGATCATCGAGTTTTTTAAGTAGTTCTATAAAATCAGAACTTTTATGTGTTGTGCTAACATAAGGGATTGCTTCACCTGTTAACAGATCTATTCCGGCAAGGAGTGATAAGGTTCCAAGACGCTTATATTCAGCATCTCGCATCACATAACCGTTTCCGACCGTAGGGCGAAGATCCTCTCCTGTAGTGGCAATAGCCTGTATTCCCGGCTTTTCGTCACAAGATACTGTATGTACCATCGGTTCATCTGCCGGTATAATAAGCTGACCGTTTTCATCGAACTGCATACTCACCTGTTTATACACCAACAGTACATCATGCATCTTGGACTCAAACTCAGGATCACGTTTTTCACAGTAATACTTTATTTTGTGCGGCTTTATATCAGAGTTTTTTAGTATTTTTTGAACCATAGGCTTTGTTATTGTTTCCAAACGTGGGTAACCTGCCTCGACTGCATGAGTCTGAATATGCTGATGTAGGTTCTTAAGTGTCCATAGCTCTTGTGCATAACCAAGATCAGCGGGACGCTGACAAGCAATATCTATAATCCAAGCAACAGCGTCATCTGTTATCTCAACAGGACGACCTTGACGCTGAGCATCAAATAATGCACTTTTGGTTCCGCCATCCATATATTTTTTGATGCATAGTTGCACGGTAGAAGGACTTATATCGTATATTTTTGCAATAGTACGAATTGGAGTTCCGTTATATCTGTCCAACAATATATGGGCTCTTATAACTACTTGAGCCTGTATGGTTCTCTGCTTGATCAATGAGCGTAGGTATTCATAATCGCCTTCATTAAGGGTTAAGGAAGTTGGTTTTCTCGGCATAATAAGCACCTCTCTTTTTAGAATAATCTTATTATACCATAGAATAATTATTTGTGATGATTATTTAATTAACTATATACTAG